>PWVY01000303.1 GCA_003561665.1 Thermoplasmata archaeon | reverse complement strand
GGATCAGTTTCTCGAGTTTCTTGTAGTTCATCATGAGGACGGTGCCGAGGATGCTCATGACGAGCACGTACGCCACGGCGAAGCTGGGAATCGCCTCTCGCATGGCGGGGGTGGTGCCTGCGATGGCGGCGAGGGCTCCGATGATGAGGCTGAATTCTCCGCGGGCGACGATGCCTGCTGCGACGCGGGCTTGGCGTTCTTTCTTGAGGCCGTAGAGGCGGGCTCCCATCGTCCCGCTGATGATTTTGGACACGCTTGTGAGGGCGACTGCGGTCAAGAGGAGGCCAACGCCGGCGATGAGCAAGCGGGGATCCGTGATGAGGCCGATCCAGAAGAAGAACACGGCGCCGAAGAGGTCCCGTAGGGGGGAGAGGGTTCGGTTGAGTCGTTCGGAGAGGTCGGTTCCGCCGAACGCCATCCCGACGAAGAAGGCGGCGACGGCTTCGCTAAGGCCCAGGGCGAAGGCGGCGCCTGCGATGACGACGGTGATGCCAAGGGCACGGAGCAGGACCAGTTCCTCGCTGTCGCCTCGGATGAGGTCCCCAAGGAATTCGGTTCCTTTCCAGGCGATGAACGTGAGTCCTCCCATGATGACGACCGCGGCGATGAGGGTCGTCGCGGCGCTTTGGAGGTCTCCTGCGCCGAGGATGACGGCGGAGAGGAGGGCGAGGTAGATCGCGATGAACAGATCCTCGTAAACGAGGATCCCGAGGAGGGTTTCGCTTTCTTCGTTTGCGATCCATCCCATGTCGATGAGGGATTTCGTGATGACGGCGCTGCTGGAGATGTACACGATGCCTGCGATGAGGAGCGATTCGACGAACGTGAACCCGAACGCGAGCCCGATGATGAGGCCCAGGGGGAAGTTGATGGCAAGATCTACGGTCCCGGCTTTCGCGATGCGACCGCGGTTCTCGATGAGCTGATCCAGGCTGAATTTCAATCCGAGGAAGAAGAGCAACAGCACGATGCCCAGTTCGGCGGCGCCCTTCACGAACGTGGTCTCCTCGATGTTTGGAATCCAATCGGCAGCCAGCGAGACCCCGAAGGGGCCAAGAAGGATGCCGATGAGGATGTAGATAGGGATGACGCTTTGGCCAAGCCTCGTCGCGAGCGTGCCCGCAATGGCGAGGGCGGCGATGATGATCCCGATCTCGAGAAGGAGAAAATGCTCGCTCATTCGGTCCCCGAGCCCTGTGGAGCGTTGCTTTCGGTTTGAGACGATGCGCAGCGCTCGATGAGCTTGTCCACGCCTTCAGGAGGGCCAAGGACGACAAGGGTGTCTTTGGCTTGCAATTCGAACTCGGGTTCCGGACTGGCGAACGTTTCGCGCCCTCGCCGAATGGCCAGTACGCTGCATCCGGTCTCTTGGCGAAGATCAGAATCTAGGAGGGTTTTACCGTCCAAATTGGCGCCTGCTTGGATCTCGATCCATTCCAACAAGGTTTCATCGTCCAGGAGCGTTTCCACCGATTGTGTCCGCACAGGCTGGAAGTAGGCCCCCTCGAGGATGGTCCCGAATTGGCGAGCTTCCTCGTCGGTGAGTTCGAAAAGCTTCTCAGCGTCCGCCTCGGCAGAGTCTTTGTGGAAGATTTCGCGCCGTCCCGTGTTGTGGATGACGAGGGAGATTCGCCCTTCATCTTCTGTATCCAAATCCATCTCGAACTTCTTCCCCACGCCCGGTAAGTTCGTCTCGTAAACAGCCATGATAGGGAGTCAACGAACCCACGATGTCCTTATGCCTGTTGCGGAACACGGTTACGGGTACGGTAAGCTGTGAGGGAGGGAACGGTTCGTAGTGGGCCCGGCCTGATTCGAACAGGCGATTTTCGCCATGTGAAGGCGACGTCATAACCAGCTAGACCACGGGCCCGCTTGGGGACCGGCGAATCGAGTCTCCGTATAAAGCCTCTAGCGTCTGGCGCATCTTTGTTCAAGCGCAGGACTTTTCCTCGGGATTCGTTTCGGGGCCTGTGGCTTTACCCACGCATGTTCGCGTCGTTGCCTTGCTCTTGGCCGTGTTCGTAGCGTTCAACACGGTCAGTGCAGGCGTTGCGAACCTTTTGGATGCCCTGATCTTGGGGGCGGCGCAGCTCGTCATCGGTCTCATCTTCGTGAGCGTGTTCGTGTGGGTGGCCGCGTGGCCCGAGCACGCAGATCGTGTTCTTCGTGAGCGGTGGGGGTGGGACCTGTCGGATGGTCGAACGTTCGCGGGGATCTTGATTCATGTCGTGTTCGTGTTCTTGATCTTCGCCGGAACGCTCTTGGAGACGGCTCGAGGCCTTTCGCTTCTGTTGGAGACGGGGGAGCATCCGGTCGAGGATGTGATCTTGTCGGATCGGCAGATCGTGGTGAACCTTCTCCTTCATTTCGTCCTGTTCTCCGTCGCGGCTGTCACGTGGCTTGTGCTCGTGAACAAGCATGGGGTTGGAGGCGTGGTGGACGCGCTGGGGTTGCGTTTGAAGGGGCTTCCGAAGGGGACTGTGGTGGGCGTGTTGGTGGCAGTGGGGTCCATCATCGGGTTCGGGGCGTTCGTGTTCGCGTTGGAGTACGTGGGGTACCAGCCGAGGAACCCACAAGCGGAGGCCATCGTGGAAGTCTTGACGTGGGAGACGGCGCTATTGGTGGCGTTGCTGGCAAGTTTGGGGGAGGAGGTGTACTTCCGGGGGTTCTTGTTGGATCGTGTGGGGAACTTGTGGCAGGCGGTCTTGTTCGCGCTGGTGCATGCGACGTACTTGGTCCCGCTGCAGGTCATCTTACCCTTCGTGATCGGTTTGGTGTTCGGTTGGATGACGAAGCGATGGTCCCTTTGGTCAGCGATCGTAGCCCATTTCGGGTTCAACGCGATCATGTTGATGGGGGCGTTGTTCGGGGAGGATTTCGCGGCGTTCGTTCCCATGGTAGGGTAGGTTGTGCGACGCGCTCACATGCTTCCAAACGCTTATCAGGGGGTGGTTGCTTCGACGCCTCCCGGCGCAAGCGCGCCGTACACCCTCACGTTAGCGGGGTGGGGTAGCCAGGAGATCCCGTCGGGCTCATAACCCGGAGATCGGTGGTTCAAATCCACCCCCCGCTATGAACCAAGCCTCGGTGTCGGTTGGATGCTGGGTTCTCTATACGGTCGGCTTCGGGGCCTAGCACCTCTTCCGGCCTGAGTCGACTTTTAAGCTTCACGCTGGCTTCCTCTTGGCTCCTTGGAGGAGGGTGTAACCACCGTGAGTGACACCTATTCTTTCAACGGGTTCAAGAGCCATGCTATGCACCGATCGTGCTCCCTGGGTGCTCCACAAGCTTCAAGGGGCCCCGAACGCGCGATTAGCGTGGTGTTGCCGTGGACCGAACCGCTCTGGGCCTGATACTCGGCGTACTCGCCCTTCTTCTCCTTTTCCAGCTTGCGCTCCCCACGGCGCCAGCCCACCCTGGCCATGGGCACCCAGACGGTGGCCACGGGCATCCAGACGCCGGGCACGACCACAATGAAACGGAAAGCGCGGAGGCCGTGGCCAACGTCTCATCCATTCTCCCTTACGAAGCCTTCGTACGCCAACAAAATCCCAGCCTCCACGGCTCCATGCTCGTATGGGAAGAAAGCGAGATCGGGCGAACAAGCAACATCCTCGCGCTGAACCTCTCCACGGACGAGGAACCCTACCCCATCTCCCCCCGTGCCTTCGACCAGAAGAACCCCACCGTTCGAGGCCCCTGGGTCGCATGGGAGCAACACCGCGAAGGCGACAACGCCACCATCAACATCGCCGTGTTCGACACCCGAACCGGCACCATCGTCACGGTCCCCGACAGCGGGAACGACCAGCGAGGGCCCGCCATCGGTCACAACGGGACCGTCTACTACGCAGAACGCGTGGGCGAGGACGACAAGCTGCGAGCCTTCGACTTGTCGACCCGAACCACGTGGGATCCTATCGGTGACACCCCCATCGTTGGGGGCCCGTCCACGCACGCGACCAAGCTCGCATGGGCCGAAGTCAGCCAGACGCGCGCGAAGATCGTGATCCTTGACCTGCAAGAGAAGACGAAGGAGACCGTGCCCGACCGCTGGAATCTACGTGAAGGCCCCGTCGTAGGACCCCATGGGGTCGCGTTCATCGCGAACAACCGAGGCATGCAAGGAGGCACCTACACCGTCAGCTACCACGAGGAGGACGGCGTCGAGCATCATCGGAGCGGGGTCTACCCTCACAGTGGCCTGGACCACTGCGAGAACGCGATCACGTGGAGCCAACCGGGCATCTCCGTAAGCGATCTCGACCACGTATCCGCCTATGATCCCTTCACG
>PWVY01000283.1 GCA_003561665.1 Thermoplasmata archaeon | reverse complement strand
GCCGGTGCGACGTCGATGTCGATCCTCGTGGTGCTCCAGGTGCCGGTGATGGTGGCGGCGTTCGTGGTGTTGGTGCCGATGTTGTGGACGGATGATCGGATCAGTCGGGGGCAGGGGTTGGTGTTGGTGTTGGGCATGGTGTTGTTCTTGGTGGCGTTGGCGTTGGGGTGGGGTGGTTTGCCGTTGGGTTGAGGGGGCATGTTCGGTTGCGGGGGGCCTCTTGTGGCGTGTGGGGGGTGGGTTTTTCATGGTGCGTGTTGAGCGTGAGGTGTCACGTGTGCCGGAGCCGCGGGTGGGCGCGGCGGTTGGGCATGGGTGGGGGACGTTGAAGCGGGCGTTTTGGGGGTTGTTGGTGGTGGTGTTGATCTATGTGGGGGTGGAGTTGTTGTCGAATGTGTTCGTTGCGGAGCCGGTTCCGGGGGAGGGGGGTGGGTTGGCGGGGTTGAGTGTGTTGTATTCGGTGTTGGTGGTGTTCCCGTTGTTGGTGGGTGTTGCGGGTGTGTTCTTGGGGGCGGTTCGTGGTGGGGAGGTGGAGGTTGGGGAGGTTTTGGGTGGGTTTCGTGTGTATGTGAACGCGGTGGGGGGGATGTTGTTGTATGCGGTGTTGGTGGTGGTGGTGGTGGGGTTGGTGTTGTTGATCGTTCCGGGGTTGGTGGCGTTGGTTCGGTTGTCGTTTGTGCCTTTTTTGGTGGTGGATCGGGAGGTGTCTCCGGTGGAGGCGGTGCGTGCGAGTTGGGATGAGACGAGGGGGTATGGGTGGCGGTTGTTGGGGTTGTTCGTGGTGAATGTTTTGATCTTGGTGGGGGGGTTGTTGGTGTTCGTGGTGGGGGTGTTCGTGGGGTTGGTGTGGGCGTGGGCGAATGTGGCGAGTTTTTACCATGCGGTGGTGGATGATCTGGGGAGGGCTCCGGGGGTGGGTGGTTCGGTGGGGCATCCAAGCTAGTTGGGTTGCTCGGGGTTGTGGGTTGTGGGGAGGGTGAAGGAGACGGTGGTGCCGTGGCCGGGTTTGGTGTCGATGCTGATGGTTCCGCCGTGGTGGTCGATGATCTTTTTGCAGATGGCGAGCCCGATGCCTTGACCTTCTTGGCTTTTTGTTTGGTCGCCTTGGTGGAAGAGTTGGAAGAGCTCGGTGGCGTGTTGGGGGTCCATGCCGATGCCGTCGTCTTGAATGTGGATGCGGTGTTGGTTGCCTTCGGGGTGGGCGTGGATGCGTATTCGGGGGGGTTGGCCGGGTTTGGTGAACTTGATGGCGTTCGTGATGAGGTTTTGGAAGACGTGTGCGAGGTGGGTTTCGTCGGCGTTCACGTTGGGGAGGGTTTCGGTTGTGATGGTCGCGTCGGTTTCGTTGATGCGCGCTTGTAGTGAGGTGAGGACGTCGTTGAGGACTTGGTTGGCGTCCGTGGGCGTCAGGGTGGTTTGTTCTGCGTCGATGCGGGAAAAGGTGAGGAGCCCGTCGATGAGGGCTTGCATGTGCTTGGCGCCTTGATTCGCGTAGTGGATCATCTCTTCGGCGGTTTCGTCGAGGTCGTCTTGGGCGTGGTCTTTGAGGAGGGTGAGGTAGTTGGTGACCATGCGTGCGGGTTCTTTTAGATCGTGGGCGGCGGCGTGCGCGAAGCGGAGCTCTTCAGCGGCGGCGTTGGCGTATCGTTCGAGTTCTTCGTTCGCGGTCTTGAGTTTGTTCCATGCGTTTCGTGTGGCCGTGACGTTTCGGAAGCTCCAGACTCGGCCTACAGGTTCATCGTTGAGGAGTTGGGGGCGGGAGTACCGTTCGAAGATGCGACCGTCCTTGAACCGGATTTCGTCGAATGACTCTTCCTGGGGGTTTTTGTATGCTTCTTTGATGTCTTTCATGAACTGTTCTGGGTTCTCCATCTGATTTTGGACCTTCTCGATGAGCGATGTATGGTCTCTTGGGAGCCCACCTTGGACTCCTGTCATCTCTTGGAATCGCTCGTTGTACGCCATCACGTTTTGGTTCATGTCCACGACTAAGAGCCCGTCCGCGGTTGCATCGAATGTGGCTTCCTGCAGCGACAAGGCTTCTTCGAGGCGGGTTGATGCCTTCTCGTAGCGTCGCCGTTGGACGGTTTCTTGGTTGATCAGGGCCGAAGCGAGGACGCCAAGTAACCCGGCAAGGTAGATGTAACCCGAGCGAACGATGAACGTGGGCCACTGGGCTACGAGGCTGTCCATCGCTACAGTGATGCCTGCGTACGCGAGCGTGTACAGGCTTGCCCCAAGCATCGTCTCCGTGAACCCGAAGCGTAGGCTCACTGCGAAGATGGAGACGTACCACAAGGGGAAATATGGGGATGCGAACCCGCCCGTGGCCACGAGGAAAAGCGTGATCAACGCAAGGTCCGTGGCGGACACGAACAGGCTCGAGGCCATGAACGGGTACCGTTCGAACGGGCGCGCCCACAAGACCCAGACGCTGTATGCGAGGGCCACGGCGATGACGGCAAGGCCCAACCAAACGAGGGGTTCAGGCCCTCGAACGAACGCGAACATGATGCTGGTGAACACGGCCACCATCAAGCGGATCCGCGCAACGCCTGCCTCGCTGGCCCGGTACTGCTCCGCGATCCGCGGCCCCGTGAGCGCATTCAAGAACCCTCCCGCGAAGTGCCCCCTATCCCGCGTGGAACCGTCATCGCCGCCGTGAGGAGGACCCATGGCCATACCCGCCCATGCAGGGCAAGGCTCTCTTCCGTACCACGCCTCTAAAAACGCATCCCCGCACGCAACCGCGCGATCCTATCGCCCTCCGAGGATGAGGGGAATGGGCCCGGCCTGATTCGAACAGGCGACCTCCTCCATGTCAAGGAGACGTCATAACCAGCTAGACCACGGGCCCAACGATGCCACCCAAGCACCAAACCCCATTTAAGCGTTACTCGCGCGTGCTAGGCTCGTCCACGCGCTCGATCGTGGCCGTGCTCCCCGTCGCCTTCAACAACGCAACCAACGCGTCATGGTACGCCTCCCCCTCGGCCTCGAAAAGGTCCTCCGCGTACGGGACCAAGTGCTCGGCCATATCCTCCGTGCGCGGATCCACCGTCCACGCCGCTCGAGGTAACCCCAACGCCTTCACCAACGCGACCGCCACCGCCTCCTCCTCGGAAGAGGGCGTCTGGTTCAACAACTGCTGCGCCTTCGAGCGCCCCTCCCGCATCATCGCACGCGCCACCTCATCCGCCAACCCCACCGGGGCCGGCAACGAAGCATACTGCGGCAACGCGGCCTCCACACGCTTGGCATCCAACCGATCAGCGACCACCGAGACCAAACGCTCCAAATCATCGCGACTCGCGCCAGGATCGAACAACGCCTCCACCGCATCCTCCCCCACGACTTCCCTCAACGCATGAGCACCATGCTCCGCCCACACAGACTCCAACAACTCGATCGAGGTCCCCTTCTCCAACACCACGGGACGATCCAACGCCTCCAACACCGCATCCACCAACGCCGCCTCCACGCCTTCAGCCCCAAGCTCCTCCACGAGGTCATCGAACGGACCCTCATGCACGATCCCATCCCACACGACCAACCCTCGCCGCTCCCCTTCGATCGAGAACCGACGCGCTCGGCGCGCCTCCTCGATCAACCCCTCATCCCCCATCTCCGCGCTCGAATACGCCTCGAGCACCGCATCCGGCAACGACCAGGAAACCTCCCACGGATCCCCCGCATCCGTCATCAACCGGTCCAACACAACCCGCACATCCACTAACGAGAGCACATCCTTCGTGACCATCACGCTCTGCATACGACCCAGCAAGTTCCCCGAAGCGCACGCCTCGCATACCCGCAAGCGAAGTTCCTCTTGACGCCAATCAACCTCCACGAACACATCATCCTCTCCAGGATCCACGACGTGAGGGCACGATGCTAACGACGCTGACCGTTTCTCGACCGGCAACGCCTCGAAGAACACCTCCTCGGCCTTTTCCGGCACGCGGCCATCATGCGCACACACCATCCCCTCCTTCGTCGCGAACACCGCATCCTCTTCCCGAACGAATGGGACCGCGGCCAGCAAACGAAGCGAAACATCGTGCCGATGCTGGATCCCCACGTTGGCTAACGCCGGCGCTTCTCCCCAAGGGACGATCGGGACGCGTCCTTTGTGCGTGGTCACGTTCTGCAAGTACTCCAATCGGTCCTCGTCAGCATCCGCAACGCGTAGCATCGTCGCGTACGCTTTCGCGAAATCATTCCCCCATCGTCCCCACCGCTCGAGTTTGGCCTCATCGCCGGCCATGCCGTGACGCCGCTTGACGCCCTTCCTGGCTCGCTTGAAGATGCAAAAAAGCGGGCAACGCCCCTGGCAGGAGGGAGCAGCATGCTCAGGATGCTCTTTCAAGAACGTAGCGTTTGCTTGAAGCTGCTCGATGTCTCGATCGTAGGCTTGCCGTACGCCGGTTCGACGCTTTGCAACCATCGTTCACCCAGATGCGTAAGACGCACGCGCCACCCTAGCGAATCTAGGGCCCAGCACCACGGGGAAGGTTACCCCTTCGTCCAGTTGTAACCGCGAAGCTTCGCCGACTTCCCGAATCCGCAGGAAGCACAACGCTTCTTGCGGACGTGGTAGGATCGGTTCCCGCAGCGGCGGCATCGCACGTGCGTTCGTTTGTTTTTCTTACCGAAGGAAGGAGTACCCTTACTCATGCAGAATCACCGTCAGGGGGAGATGTATACGATGTTATCGCCGCGGATCACGACGAACGGTTGTTTCTCAACCGTCTCATCGTCTGTGCCCACGTTGTGAACCTCCTCCGCGTTCTTCAAGACGAGGTTCAGATGAGGATGATCGTACCCGTGAAGCGTGCCTCGATACTCTCGCCGACCGCGCAAGTTCACGATCACGCGCTCGTCTAAACTACCGTGCAGCACATCCAACGGCTGGTTCCCGCGTTCATCATCACCCATGGGCGACGAACTGCGCTGAAGGGCCCCCTATACATCAACGTTGTGACTGGAACGGGCCTGCACACCTCCCCCATAGGGAAACCGTGAAGCCCCGTTGACCCTCCTTCACCCCGTGACCCGTCGCGTGCTCCTGCGCCTTGCCTTCGATGGCGGGACGTTCCAAGGGACGCAACGCCAACACGGTGCCCCCACCGTTCACGGCGCCATTCTTGAAGCCCTCAACGAAGCGGGGATCCTTGCCAAGACCCCGCGTCTTCGAGCGCATGGGCGCCTTGATGCAGGCACAAGCGCCCTGGACCACCCCGTGGCCCTCGATGTGGACGCGGACGTGCACACGGTCGCTCGTTCGATCGCGGGCGCGACCACCGGGATCGTTCCGTGGGCGGGCGCGGAGGTTCCAAGCGATCACGATCCCCGCTTTGCAGCGCGCTCCCGAACGTACCGTTACGTGTTCCCTTTCACCGATGCCGGTTTGGCGAGCCGTATCCAAGACGCGTGGGCCTTGTTCGATGGCCGTCATGATGTGCGGGAGTTCGCCCGGATCGACAGGGAGCGAGCACAACGCTCTGTTGTCCAGATGGCCGTGCGATCGTGGCAGGGGGCCTCGTGCGTGTTCCTTGAGGTCACCGCTCCGCGCTTCTTACGGCACCAAGTCCGCCGCATGGTGGGCGCGGCGCGGTGCATAGCTAGGGGCGAGGTCGAACCCGATAGGGTTCGCAAGGCGCTTGAGGGAGGGAACCTGGGAACATACGAGGTTGCATCCCCTACGGGGCTTTTGCTGGCGCGGGTGGGTCTTTCGGCCCCGTGGGTGGCGCTGCCTGAGGCACGTCGCATCGGCGTGCATCGCTTAAGGCCACGTTGGGAGCGGGTCCTCCAGCACACGCAGGTGCTGGAGGAGCTCCGGGGCGTGGGTGGCGTTACTCGTCCTGGATGACGGTTCGGGATTGCTCCCGCATGAACTGTGGGAGGTACCAGTATCCGCCAGCGAAGGTGCCGGTGGTCCCGCTGAACTTCCATCCGCCGAAGGGTTGGGCTTGCACGAGTGCGCCCGTGGTGGCGCTTTTGGCTCGGTTGACGTACGTCATGCCGCTTTCGATCTCATCGAACCAGGTCTTGACCTCGTCCCCGTCCTCCGTGAACAAGCCCGCGCAAAGGGCGTAGTCGCTATCGTTGCTTTTCTCGATGCCTTCCTCAAGGGATCCGATGGGGTGGATTGTGAGGAAGGGTAGAAAGTGCTCTTCCCGAGCCAGCGCGTGATCGTGGGGGATGTCCTTCACGATGGTGGGCGCAACGAAGCGGCCGTTCCCCAGGTCTCCGTCTTCCAGGATCTCTCCACCTGTAAGGAGGTCTCCGTCTTCTTCCGCTGTGGCGACGATGCGTTCGTAGCGTTCGAGCGCGTCGTCGTTGATGATGGGGCTGATGAACGTGTCTTCTTCTTCGGGTGGACCGATGACGAGTTCTTCGGTCTCTTGGACGAGTCGCTCGGTGAACTCGTCGATGAGGTCTTCGTGTACGTATGCGCGAGCGGTGGCGGAGCATTTTTGCCCGCTGAAACCGAATGCGCCCTTTTTCACGCCGTTGATGGCCTTGTCAAGGTCCGCGTTCTCGGTCACGATGACCGGGTTCTTGCCTCCGAGCTCGGCGATGACGGGACCGCGTTTGCCTTGCTCGATGAACGTTTCTTGTGCTTTCAGGCCGACCTCGCGGCTACCGGTGAAGACGAGACCGTCCACGTCAGGGTGCTCGACGATGGGTTGACCGGCTTCGCGCCCGCCTCCTGTGACGAGGCTGGCGGCATCCTCTGGGAGCTCGGCCTCTTGGAAGATGTCGAGGACCCAGTGGGCGATCAAGGGGGTGTCGCTTGCGGGCTTGAGGATGGCGGTGTTCCCGGTGATGAGCGCGCCGGCGCTCATGCCGGTGAAGATCGCGCAAGGGAAGTTGAAGGGAGCGACGACGCCGAAGACGCCGTAGGGGCGCAAAAGGTTCGTGCAATGTTCGCCGGGAACGGGCTCTCCGGTGTCGTACACGTATCCTTTGTGGCGTTCAAGTTCGTCGCTGTAGAATCGTAGGAAGTCGATGGCTTCGTCGACATCCGCCATCGCTTCGATGCGGTTCTTGCCGTTTTCGAGGGTGAGCAACGCGGCTAGTTGGAACTTGTGATCGGCCATGAGGTCCCCTGCTTTTTTGAACACGCGGGCTCGTTCTTCGTACCCTGCGTGTTCCCAGTCGTTTTGGGCGTCCTTGACTGTGGTAACGGCTTGATCGATGTGTTCCTTGCTTGCGGCTGCGAACGTGCCGATGACGAGATCGTGGTCTCCGGGGGATCGAACGGTGAAGGTCTCCTCGGTTTCCACGGACTCGCTACCGATGCGCAACCCGTGGGTTTCCCCGAGCTTGTCCCGAACCTCCTCGAGGGCATCTTCGTAACTTTGGTGGAACTTCTTCCCCTGTCCTTTCTCTTGGAACCGATGATATGTGAGCTCGTTCTCGAACGGCATAGACACCACTGGAGCGGGCAAGGGCCTCATCAAGGAAAAGCGTTCGCGGCGTGCAAGGACCGTTGTAGGTGTCGAAGCGAGTCGCGGGTCGGAGAGTTGAAGCGTTCGGTCTGGGCGTGACGCGTCCGCGATCGGGTGTCCGCGAACGGCTTGCCGCGGGTTCTTTTGGACCGTGTCAAAAACGGTGGAGGCCAAGCCTTTTCTCCGACAGCTCCCTTCCCGAGGATGATGCCTGGAGCCGGTGATCTCCCTGAGCGGTATGCGCGGATTCTCGAAGATGCGGGGCTGGACCCTTCCAAAGATGCCTTCCACGGCGCCACGGATGGAGAGGCTTGGTTCGGATCTGGAGAACCGCTTGAGGTCACAACGCCCATCGACGGTGCACCCCTCGCCACCGTTCACCAAGCATCCAAAGAAGATTACGAACGCGTCGTGAAGGCCACGCAAGATGCGTTCCGGGCCTGGCGCGATACCCCGGCCCCGGAGCGTGGGGATGCCGTTCGAGCCTTCGGCGAAGCTCTGCGGGAGAACAAGCGCGCACTGGGTCGGTTGATCACGCTCGAGATGGGGAAGATCGTGGAAGAGGGTGAAGGCGAGGTCCAGGAAGCCATCGACATCGCGGACTTTAGCGTGGGTCTCTCCCGGCAATTGTACGGGAAAACGATGCAGAGCGAACGCCACCATCACCGCATGTACGAGCAGTGGAAACCGCTAGGGCCCATCGGCATCATCACCGCGTTCAACTTACCCTGCGCCGTGTGGGCTTGGAACAGTTGCATCGCTGCCGTGTGCGGGGATACGATGGTGTGGAAACCCAGCGAGGCAACGCCCCTGACAAGCATCGCGATGAGCAAGCTTGCCAACGACGTGCTCCAAGACCATGGTCACCATGGCGTGATGACGCTCGCCGTCGGGGATGAACGCATCGGGCAGACCATCGCCAACGATTCCCGACTGCCGCTCGTTTCTGCCACCGGTAGCACCCGCATGGGGTACGCGGTCGGGGAAGCCGTCGCGCAACGCATGGGACGAAGCATCCTCGAACTGGGCGGGAACAACGGGGTCATCGTCACACCCAGCGCGGATTTGGATCTGGCCGAGCGCGCCATCACGTTCGGGGCCGTCGGCACCGCCGGTCAACGCTGCACCACCATCCGCCGGTTGTTCGCCCACGAGGACATCGCGGACGAGATCACCGACCGATTGATCGCCACGTACGAGCAAGTGCCCATCGGGAACCCTCTCGAAGAGGACACCCTCATGGGGCCCCTTATCAGTCAAGACGCCGTGGACGAGATGATGGACGCCAAACGCCACATCGAGAAACAAGGCGGACGCATCCTCACCGGTGGAGAACGCCTCCCCGAGCTGGGGGCCAACTACTGCCAACCCACCATCGCGGAGGTCACCCACGACGTGCCCATCGTTCAAGACGAAACCTTCGCTCCCCTCCTCTACGTCATCCGCTACGAGGACCTTGACGAAGCCATCAAATGGCACAACGACGTGCCTCAAGGCCTCTCCAGCGCCATCTTCACGCAGAACGTGCTTGAAGCCGAACGCTTCCTTGGCCCCAACGGGAGCGATTGCGGCATCGCGAACGTGAACATCGGCACAAGCGGCGCCGAGATCGGAGGCGCCTTCGGCGGCGAGAAAGAAACCGGCGGAGGACGCGAAGCCGGTTCCGACAGCTGGAAACAATACATGCGCCGCCAAACCGTCACCATCAACTACAGCGACAAGATGCCCCTGGCCCAAGGCATCGACTTCAGCGTCGACTAACCCGGCACAGGAAAACCCTTAACCTGCACCCCACGCTCTTGGAGGGCGTGAAGGTGAAAACGGTCACGCTTTCCCTCGTCCTCATCGCCACCGCCGGATGCCTTGGCCTGGCAAGCGACGAAGAGGACCCCCACGCGGCTCCCAATGCTGAACCCACCGAGGAGAACGAGCCCACACCCACCACGACCCAAGACACACGAGAACCCATCCGCGGGCTGCAAGAACCTCCCCAATGGGAGCCCGGAGACTGGTGGTCCATCGAGATCGACGCGCCCCTCATCGGTGACCCGTTCACCATCACGCGCGTCGTCACAGGAACCGAGAACGACAACTACCTCGTCGGCATGCCCAAAGACGACTGGGACGAACGCGCCCTCATCCTCCACGTGCCCGGCTTCGGCGAGGTCCGACAAAACGACTTAAGCTTCGAAGTGCACGACATCCGCTTCCACCCGACTCAGTTCCCCCTCACGAACGACACCACCTGGACCACGCACTACGAGACCGGCAACGCCAACGAAGATGAATCGACACCGATCGAAGCCACCGTCGCCCCCCACGAGGACGGCACCGCGGACATCACGTTCTGCTGCGAGGTCACCATCGAGGCCACGTACGACCCTGAACTCAAAGCCCTCTCCAGCTTCAACCTCAACAACGGGTTCGTCACGTACAACGTCATCGACCACGGCACCGACTACGAAGGCATCGTGACCGTTCCCCACCAGCACGATCTCATCTTCATCCACGGACGCGCCGCTGGCCTCCTCGACCTCGCCACGTTCGAACCCGCGCCCCCCATCGAAGAGATCCACATCCAAGAGGACTACTACGACCGCGTCAGCTTCATGCAGATCGCCGGCCCCCTTGGCGTCGTCGACCAACCCGCCTCAAGCCACTACATCGAACGCGCCACCGCGCCGGATGGCACCGTGTTCGAAACCACGAACCCCCCAACCGAGACCGAGTTCACGGTCACCTTCCAAGAGCACGAAGCCGTCGGAGGCACCTGGACCCTCGAACACATCGCCCCCGGTCCCGGCATGGTCTTCACCGAAGGCATCGCCTACCACGTCTTCGACGTCTCCATGCCCACAGGCGAGCTTCTCACAGGGCACGACCACCACGCCGACCACGAGGATCCAGAATAGTCCCCCCATCGGCGGGTTCATACACCCCCCCACTCATATCCCCACTATGAGCCTCGACGTGCGCGAGGACTTCCCCGTCACCACCACGCGACTCACAAGCCCCATCGACGGGCAAGAACGCCCCCTCGTGTACATGGACCACGCGGCCAGCACGCACGCTCCACAACCCGTCCTCGATGCACACCAACGCTTCCTCAGCGAAGCCTACGCCAACGTCCACCGAGGTGCCCACCACTTAAGCGCCGTCAGCACGGAAGCCTACGAGGATGTCCGCTGGAAATGCAAAGCCTTCGTCGGTGCACGCACCGACCAAGACGTGCTCCTCGCCGTGAACACGACCGCCGCCCTTGACAAAGCCGCGCACCTCGTCGCACACGAACCCGGCCGGACCCTCATCACGCAGATGGAGCACCACTCCAACGATTTACCCCACCGAGCCCGAGGCCCCTTCTCGCACGTGGCCATCGACAACCAAGGCCAACTTGACCTCGAAGATCTCGAACGGAAGCTTGAACGGTACGAAACGAAGCTCGTTGCCGTCACCGCAGCCAGCAACGTCACGGGGATCCGACCCAAGCTTGGAACCGTCGTGGATCTCGCGCATGAACACGGCGCCCGCGTGCTCGTAGACGGGGCTCAAGCCCTTGCTCACGTGCCGCTTGACCTTCGCAACATCGGCGACACGGGCGGCCCAGACTTCTTCGCTGCTGCGGGTCACAAAGCCTATGCGCCCATGGGGGCCGCGTTCCTCGTCGCTCCCGAGGCCCTCCTCGATGAAGCACCCCCGTACCGTCCTGGGGGAGGAACAGTGAGCCTCGTGGGTACGGACGAGGTCCTCTGGACCGATGGGCATGAGCGACATGAGGGGGGGACTCCCAACGTTCCCGGCGCCGTAGCGATGGGAGCTGCTCTGGACTACTTACGGGGCATCGGGCTCACGAGGATTCGAGAGCATGAGGTCCAGCTCCTGAACCAGCTGGTCACCGGGCTTTCCGGTACCCCAGGCGTCACGGTGCTCGGGGAGGCCCCGGTGGAGGATCGTGTGGGCGCGATTGGGTTCACGGTGGACGGGGTCCACCATGGCCTCGTGGCCAAGATCTTGGATAACGAGTTCGGGATCGCGACCCGGAACGGCTGTTTCTGTGCTCACCCCTACCTTGTGCGTCTTCTAGGGATCGGGGACGACGTCGAGGATCTACGCGATCACCTTCGCCAAGGAGGGAGCACACGGGAGCCTGGGTTCCCTGGAGCTGTCCGAGCCAGCTTGGGGTTGTACAACACGGAAGAGGAGGTCAAGCGTTTGATCGACGCGGTCGCTACCATCGCGGCGGAAGGGTGGCAAGGGTCGTATGTGTGGAGCCCTGAGAGGGATTGGGTCCCCGAGAAGCCTCGAGCGATCACCGGCTCCACGTAGCTACCCATCGGGCGAGACCAACTCCTTGTGAGTTGTTGACACGGGAGTGGGTGTGAAACCCCTTTATATCGACGGGGCATTCGAGACCCATGGAGGTTCGGGAACCGAACGAGATCGCTGAGATTTGTGCTGCCTTATCCCATCCTAACCGTGTTTTCTTGTACCAGATCATGAAGGAAGAAGGCGGCGCGTTCTTGGCGGATCTTGTGAGCCTCGCGAGCGAAGCGTTGCCGAAACCGGTGAAGTACATGACCGTCAAACACCACGTTCACCGGTTGCGTGATGCAGGGATCGTGGCTTTGAACAAGAAACAAGGCCAGTTCTTCGTGGAGCTTGAACGTCCCCATCTACGGTTGATCGATGCACCGCCTGAGGCGTTCGAGGTCACCGCGAACCTAGATGTTCAGCGGTGACGCGCGCGGGTTCATGCTTTGCTGATTTCGGACCGTCGCAAACGTTGATCGCTCACATCCTATCCAGGCACTCGTGCAGGGTTCTCGTTGGATCCACGACGCGGCCTCCGTCGCTTGGCTCTCGGTAGATGAGGCCACGTTCTTCGAACTCGTCGAGGAGTTCCTTGACTCGGTCTGCGGGCAAAGGATTGTCGATGGTTTGTGCACGCTGCACGATCATCGATTCCGGCGTGAGCCCGTTCGTCGCGATTAGGGTCCCTAACCGCTCCGCGTCGGGTTCCCGAAGCGTCAAGATTTGGGCTTGACGCTCCGTGCTCACGTGGCCTGGAATCATGTACCGATCTGGAGCATCCTCTAGCCTGGAGAGAAGCCCGTAGGAGACCATCAACTCAAGATGGCTTCGGGGCTCTTCGATGCCTGTGAGGTTCGCGCATTCTCCCGCCGAGAGCCCGATGCGCTCGCGAAGAAGGTGGTAGAGGGCGAACCGGTCCGGATCGCGTAGGAGTTCCTGGGGGTCCTCGATGTTCATCGCGACAGAGTCAACGGTTTCTTGCTTGGGGGGTCGGATGGCGCCAACGAGACCTAGGGCTGCAACCTTGCCCGAAACGACGTACCAGAGGGCCACACCAAGGACGGTGAGGCCACCGGCTCCTGCGACAACGGACGATGCGGAAAGGCCATCATCGGTTTCGATGAGTGGAAGGTTTGTTTCGGCCACGAGGCCATGGATGCCCAGCGTGAGGGTCGGTTGTGCGTTGAGCGGGGCCCCCGGGCGCGCATCGATGGTGAACGTGCCCTCGATGGCTCCTTGGGGTACGCCTGCGGATCGGTACAACCCGTCGGTCGAGGAGAGCGTCCCGTGGGGGTTGTCGAGGTGTAGGGTTCCTTCGAGGTCAAGGTTCACGCCCGGAGCGAGGGTCTTCAGGGAGGGCGGTGGGTTCGCCCAGGATGCGCGAACGCCCTCCAAGTCCAATAGAACATACGAGAAGATCACTTCCTCCATCGTACCTTCCTGCGTGGTCCGTTCTTCGCGTCCCGTGTTGTAGGTATGGAACGTGGAGGTCTCGTTGTAGACTTCGACCGTGGTGTCCCAGAGGTAACTGGTCATGGAGCCTTGCACGGTCACATTGGACGGTTGGTTGAACCAGGTAAGGCCCCGGTTGATACGGTTCTCGTACCGGAATTCGGGGTCCGTGTGGTCGTCCCCCTCTTCGTAGATGTCCGTGTACGCGTCCACGACGTGGAGCCCGTCAGGGAAGGCCCCAAGGTTCGATGTCTCTTCCGTGGTTTCGAGGTTCGCCACGAGGCCTTGGTCTCCAGGTTCCACGAGGACCTCTGCGTAGGGCCCAAGAGAGGAGAGCGTGATCGTGATGTTCTCGTGCGTGGTCTCTTCGGTTTCCACCTGTTGAGGGAGGGCGACTCGGTAATCGTTCACCGGCGTCTCAAGGAACACGGTCTCGATTCGGAGCTCTTTGTACGTGACGACGGCAGCTTCAGCTTCAAGGGTCAACGGGGCGGTTTGGATGGATTCAGGGGTATGCAACCAGAGGACGGGGTCTGGGACGGTGGCTTCGATGGTCCCGGCCAGCTGAGCCAGTCCCTCAGCTTCCAGGACCCCGTCCACGTGTTCTCCTGCGCCTCCCGCCATGGGGGCAGCTACGAGAAGAAGGAGGGCGAATGCCAGCACGTACCTCCCAATCATGGTCTTCGATCCTGGTCAACGGGCCCAGAAGGCTTACCCTGACAAAGGGACCTTGTCATGGCTCGTTGGCTTTGGCAGCCCGAAGTTGGAAGATAAACATTTCGCGGGCCGTAGCGGGGGAAAATTTTGTTGTCCCTTGCGCGTCAAGAAAGATGTTAAGAAGCTCCTCTTTGATAGGTCCGGTACATGAGGCTGGCCACCATCGGCGTTCTCGCTGGGCTTTCCATGCTCATCGCCGTAGGGCTAGCAACGACGGCAAGCGCGGGAACCGCGGACGCGTCGGGAGGGGAGTGTTGGATCGCCCTCTCTGACCCCACGGATCCCAGGTGGAGCAAAGGGTGCGAAGAGATTCCCCACGTGAGCGAGGAGAGAGACATCATCCAGGAAGGTCAGGCCGGGGCGGAGTGCTGGGTCAACGTTCAGGACCCGACCGATCCGGCCTGGAGTGAGGAATGCACCGAGCTTCCAAGCGTTGCCGTGCGTACGACGGAGGACCAGCATCAAGAAGAATGCTGGGTGAGCATCGAGGACCCCACCGATCCTTCATGGAGCAAGGCGTGCACGGAACTCCCGCGCGTCATCGGAGGGGATGTGCAGGCAGAATCTTCTCACATCGATGCATCAACGTCTCTCGTTCACGATTCGGGAGCACCCACGGATCAACCGTGCCACCCTCGATGCACAACGGAGGCCTCCATGACCGTCACGGTTGAGGTTCATGGCGTGACCGTGAACCTTACCTTCGACGCGAAGGTCACAGCACGTTAGCGCGTCTTCTGGTCCGTGTCATCGAAACCCGCGCTAGGCTGGGGCCCTCGATGCGAAGGACTATACCTGGAAAGGACCCTGCTGCGGGCCCGTGGCGCAAACCAAGTTCGTCGTCGTCACGGGAGGCGTGCTCTCCGGCTTAGGCAAGGGCACGACGGCTTCCTCGATCGGACGACTTCTCAAATCCCGCGGCCTTAGCGTGACTGCCGTCAAGATTGACCCCTACGTCAACTGTGACGCGGGCACCATGAACCCGTTCGAGCACGGCGAAGTGTTCGTCCTTGAGGACGGTGGCGAGGTTGACCTTGACCTTGGCAACTACGAACGGTTCCTTGACACGAACCTTCCCCAAGACAACAACATCACCACCGGCAAGGTCTACCAAAGCGTCATCGAGAAAGAACGCGAAGGCGCATACCTCGGAAAAACGGTTCAAATCGTTCCCCACGTCACGGACGAGATCCGCGAGCAAGTCCTTGATGCGGCCGCGAAAAGCGGCGCCAACGTGTGCATCGTGGAAGTCGGCGGAACCGTCGGCGACATCGAATCCATGCCCTTCCTCGAAGGCCTACGGCAACTCCATCGCGATCAGGGCAACGAGAACGTCGTTTTCCTCCACACCACCCTCGTGCCCATCCTGGGTCCCGTCGGGGAGCAGAAAACCAAACCGACGCAACACAGCGTCAAGGAACTCAAAGCCGCCGGTATCGAACCCGACATGATCGTGTGCCGATGCGAGAACCCCCTGGAGGAATCCACCCGCGAGAAGATCAGCCACTTCTGCGATGTTGACAAGGATGCCGTCATCGGAGCCCCGGATGTCCCCAACAAGTACGAAGTCCCCATCCTCGTCCACGAACAAGGCGTCGACGAATGGCTCGTCGAACG
>PWVY01000309.1 GCA_003561665.1 Thermoplasmata archaeon | reverse complement strand
CGAACCCGGCGTTGTGAAGCCGTCCAGCAGCTTGCCCGAATGCGCGTGCAAGATCCTTGAGATCGGTTTCCGTGAACACCTCAAGGTTGGGCTTGTAGAGGATGGGCGTATGCCATAGGAGCTTGAACCACCACGGGGGGTCAGCGATGGCGTGCGTAGCCAAGTCGGGGTGGTTGTCGCGGTAGGCGGCGTGCCAGAGTTCCATACATTGGAGCGCGCCGTGGCCGATCTGGCAGAAGATGCGGGCACCGTGTTGTTTGATCGCGTCCACGGTGGGGGCGAGCGTTTCAACGAACGCGTCGTCGTGGATGCGCGTTAGCCCTGGAGCGGTGCGTCCGCCTTGGGGCGTGACGAGGCAAGCACCCTGGAAGATCAGGCCGGTCCCGGTCGCGGCGGAAGGTTCGAGTTCTCGTTGGATGATCTCGGCTGCGTCCGGTTCGTTGCCCGCGCATTCGAGCAGTGGAGCTCTGTAGAGCCGGTTGCGTACCGGTAAGGATCCAATGTTGAGGGGGTCCTCGATCGAGGGCACGAGGGGGCATGCGGGGCTTGGGGGATGAAGGCGACGGAGCGGGTCAAAGGGCGCTGTACCCGTCGGGGGCGGGGTCGTGGTAGAAGGCGGTCACGAAATGCGTGAACTCTTGTTGGAGAAGGACGCAGGCTTGGGGCCCGGCGGGTTGGCATTCCCATCGGGGGTAGACGCGGATCCAGAGGTCCCATCCTTCTTCGAAGAATTCGTACCCGCAGTACGCGTCGGCGCCGTCGTCGCATTGCTCGTGGAAGTAGTCTTGAACGTGTTCAAAGCGTTCGAGGTTGACCTCCCCGCGGAGGGGGCTTTCGCCCCAGTGGTCGAGGAAGCTGAACTCGCACATGGTGATGTTCCCACAGTGGAAGTTCTGGGGGACGATGTCGACCCATAGGCTGTCGGAGAGGCTGCCTGTGCCGGGGTCCCAGTCGGTCTCGACGATCATGGATTGGATGGGGGGGTCGAGTTGGTAGTAGTGGTCGAACCGGTCGTTGGTGGCGTTCCCGGTGAGCGCGTTGACGGTGGCGCACGTGGGGGAGCTGATGATCCCGCCGCTCATGTTCAGCGGGGCGGGGGCTGCGCTCAGGTCGTACCCGGCAGCGCCTCCGCATTCGAAGAACCCGGTCATGTCGATGGTTTGCGTGTAGGCTTCCGTTGAGCGTTCTTCTGAGAGGATGAGGTCTACGACGGTGACTTCGCCTTGCGTGATGTCGACGCGTTCTTGGTGGGTTTGGTATCCGTCCTTGGTCACGTTGAGGGTGTACGTGCCAGGCATGATCTCGCTGAAGGCGTAGGAACCATCGACGCTGGTCGTCGTGTGCTCGTCGAGTTCGACGAGGCGCACGTCGGCTTCCGCGACGGCTTCGACGGCGGCGTTCGTGATGATGCCTTCGAGCCCGCCCCGGTCGTGGGTGGCTACGGCGTGCTGTTGGCGTTCGGGCTCGGAGTCATCCTCGTCCCCGATGCCAAGGCATCCAGCAAGGAGCAAAGGGACGAGGAGGGCAATCACTAGGCGCCGCATGAGCCATGAGGCTCCTTGTTCCTTCTTGAGCGTTTTGGACGAGGTGTTGGCCACCGCCGGTGGCGCTTTCGGGTGTTCCTATGTGAGGATCTCGTCGAGACGGTGTTGCTTTTGAGCGGTTTTGATCTCTTGTGCGATGCGTTGGCCGGTGGAGAGGCCGGGTTCGACGAGGTCGCCGTAGGGGTTCGAGGTGATGAAGGGGTTCGTTCCGGCCACGATGCGTGCGCTGATTTCGAACACCGTGAATTCAAGATCATCGGTGACGACGGTTTCGAGGCAGAAGGGGCCCCAGAGGCCGCCGAAGTTCTCGTACGCGTAATCGATGGTGGCTTGCCCCATCTCAAAGACTTTGGGGAGGAGGCTCTCGCGGAGCACCATGGGCATGTTGCCGGTGACCACGAAGCTGGGGCGTACACCCATGTTCTCAAGTTCACGGATCGAGCCCAACCGGTGTGCCTCGTCGATGGTGGTTTCATCGCGGCGGTCCACGCTGAGCATCTGGAGGTTCCCGTCGCGGACGGTGTACCCGTCCTGGGATAGGGGACTGTAGAAGTAGTGCATGTAGTAGCGGGTGCCGAGCGTGAACTCTTGGATGTGCACCTCTTCCTCGTCGACATCGTCGTCGATCTTTTGGAGGAACTCAGGGTAGCTGTTCGCGATGAAGAAGCCGCTTCCGCCCTTGGCGCCGTGGTATTTGACCATCACGGGTTGCACGATGTCACGGGGGTCATCGAGGACGGGGGGCGTCCGGAGGCCGGCTTCTTGGAGCCATTGTCGCTCTTTGTTCCTGTCTGATTCCCAATCGAGCACGTACCGGTTCCCGAACATGGGAACCTCCATCTCTGCGTACCGGTCGGCCCCCATGTACTCGACGAAGGAGCCATGGGGGACGATGATCGCGTTGCGTTCGACGAGTTCGTCGGTGAAGTCCGCAAGTTCGGGCCAGGTATCCGCGACGAGGAACTCGTCGGGTTTGGCCCGAGGGAACGCGTCGTAGTGCTTGGGTTCTTCACCTACGGCCAGGCCGAGCGTGTTGAGGCCCTCGCGGCGGGCGCCTTCGAAAATCTGCAGGGACGTGTGCGAGCATGCGGTCGCGATGGTCACGTCGCCTTCATGGTAATCATCTAGGACCGTGGAGAGGTCAAAGGGCAAAGTGGGGACACCTTGCCGTCGGGGAGTCCACAGTTCATATTTGAGTGTGATGGTGGAGGAGAGGCCGGGAGCCGTTTTGCTCCTCTCGTACTTTCGGTCTCCTCCCGGGAAGGAGCTTACAACCTTCCCCGTGGGATGAATGCCAACCATGCCTACCCCTTACCTTTCGATCCCCCAAGCACCCGTCCCGCCTCAAGACCCCCCCTCTCCCTCCACGCTCACCGTGTCCACCCCCTCCCAATCCTCCTCGAAGCCGCTTACCTTGCGGTTCACCGATCACCCTCGGCCCGATGTGCCTGAACCTCCCCTGACCCCAGGCACCCTCACGCTCGTCGAAGGCGCCACCGGAACGGAAGCGATGCGCCAGCGCCTGATCATCGATTGCGCCCAAAACGGCCGCACCGTGCTACACATCACAAGCGGCAACCCAATCGACAGCACGGGGCTTGCCCGCCGCGCCCAAGCACAAGGGCTTGATCCCGCCTATGTGCTGCATGCCAGCCTCATCGCGCGCGGATTCACCGCGTACCAGCTTAGCGCCCTCCTCGAAGAACGCATGCCCGACCTGTTGTCCAAGGACGATTCCATCGCGGCCGTGCTCGTTCTCGACCCGCTGGCGTTGTACACGGACGAGGATGTACGTCAAGAGGAAAGCATGAGCCTGACCCAGCATGCCGTCGATCATCTTAAGGACGCATCCCGCGAGCATGCATGCCCCATCGTGATCGTGCAACCTCGACGTCCCGCTTGGGATCCCTCTCCAAGCCGTCACGGTCCCGCTTCGGGTCCTTCGCGCAAGCACGTGGCTGATCTTTTGGGCTTGCTTCAGACGGTGGCCGATGAGCATATCGGCGTCATGCGGGGCGATGCAGGAGCTGTAGGCGCGAAGGGGTGCGTGATCGAGCTCCCCCAGCAGGAACGTCGCGTCCACGTAGCGGAGACCGGTTTCAAGCAGGCACGGTTGGATCGGTTCGCCCTCGAGGTGGGCGGGCGTGGGTAGGACGCTTCCGACGTTCCGTTCGTTGCTGGATCGGTTGGAGGTGGAGTGGTCGGATTATCGCCGGGCGCTCACGGAGGCAGAGGCGAAGCGGTGGGATGCGTTGTGGCAGCAGGCTCGTCGCCATGCGAGCGCGTCGACGAACGCGGCGCCGCTGAACCCGATGGAGGCTGTGCTCTTGTCGGTGTTGCTTGAGCAGGAGAAGCGGCTTGCACGCTTGGAGGCGATGGTGGAGGCTCAAGACCCCGAGGCTCCGGGGTAGGGGGTTTTTCCCTTTCCCCGTTCCTTTATTAGTCAGGGGCTTGCGAGGGTTGGATGGAGCAGCGCATGGGGATCGTGGAAGGTCTGATCATCGCTGGCGCTCAAAGCGCGGGTCTTGCCGTGTTAGCGGTGCTTTTCTTCCAGGCGCATCGCCGCGTGGGGATCGTGCCGTTCCTTGCGTTCGTGGCGATGTTGGCCGTGTTGGTGCCGTTGACGGTTCATCAACCTCTCTTGGAGATGGGTTCGTTGGGTTCGCTTGGGTTGTCCCAGGCGGTCGTGGCGCCCGTCTTCATCGCGTTGATCGTTTTCCTTCACCTGATGCGTGGGTGGAGGAATGCGCAGATCATG
>PWVY01000301.1 GCA_003561665.1 Thermoplasmata archaeon | reverse complement strand
GGGGTAGGTTCACGCGGTGACTTCGATGAAGTCGTCGTCTTGTTGCGGTGCTTCGGTGGCGCCGCTTGTGATGTCTTCGGCGACCTCGTCGGGGAAGTAGCGTAGCACCATGATGTCATCGAGGTCGCTGACCCATCGGTAGGGGATCGCGACATCTTTTCCTCCCTCGACGAGGGCTTCGTTGGTGCCGGTGATCAAGAGCGCGTCAACGGTGCGCGCTTCGAGGTCGAGGATCGTGTTCTTGACGTGCCCGACGAAGGTCCCTGTGCGCGTGTACACGGGGACGTTGTTGGTGAGCGAAGAGATCTCCGTCATTCGTGCATCCCGCTCCGGGGATGCGTGGAATCGGTATAAGGGGTCTTCGGTCTTGTTCGGCGGGTGCGTGTTTTGGAAAGGGGAGCGTTATGCGTGGAGTTCGATGGTCTCTTCCGTGACCTCCGCAGCTCCCTCGTCGAGGTTGGAGGCGATCTCTTGGAAGACCCGGTTGAGGCGGACTTCGTCTCGCCGGATGCCAACGACGTAATCGAAGGGGAGGGAGAGGGTTTCTTTTTCTGTTTGTAGTCGTTCGCGTGCTTCTGAGGAGAGGCCGACGATCAGGTTTGTGGGGTCTCGCGTTCTGGGATCGTGCTCGGACCCGAGGACGGTCCCTAACGGTTCATGTTCCCAGTCGAAGACGCGTTTCGCATCGAGTCCTTGATGAATCTTTGGCATGAGAAGGTCCCCTGTAGGTGCGGTAAAAAGTGACACGGGCCTCCTCACACATATAACCTTGCCGGGTTAAGCGCGTGATCGGCCCCCCCCAGCCGGTAACGTTTAAATACACTTACCTTCAATGGCGGTATGCTCAACCTTGCCCGGCCGCGCGGTACGGCAGGGTCTTTGCATCATGCAGGCCCGTTCGGGCGGTTTTTCGAAAGGGATACGATGGACCAGAACGTCAACAAGGGAACCACCACCGTTGGACTCGTTTGCAGCGATGGTGTCGTCATGGCCACCGAGATGCGGGCGACGATGGGGAACCTCATCTCGCACAAGACCACGAAGAAACTCTTCCAGATCGACGACCACCTGGGACTCACCGTTGCAGGGCTCGTCGGCGACGCGCAAGCGCTAGCGCGCATCCTGCGCGCGGAAGCCGAGCTTTACGAGGTGCAACGCGGCACCCCCATGACGGTGAAAGCTGCAGCGACGCTTCTTTCCAACCTCATGAACCAACGCAAGTTCGCCCCCTACATGGTGCAGCTGCTTGTCGGCGGCGTGGACCACGACGGAGGCCACGTGTACTCGCTGGATGCTGCCGGCGGCAGCATCCCGGATCAGTTCATTACCACCGGCAGCGGATCCCCGTTCGTGTACGGAGTCCTTGAGGACATCTTCGAGGAAGGCATGGATCTCGAGGCCGGCGTGGACGTCGCCATCCGGGCTCTCAGCGCCGCCATGCAGAGAGATTCTGCAAGCGGGGATGGGATCGCTCTTTGCACGATCACGGAAGACGACGGGTTCGTCGCGATGTCCGAACAGGAGATCGAGAACCGTCGTCAAGCCATTCAAACGGCGTAGTTGGTTTCCACCATGGGTCTTGAGGACGTCCTTGAAGAAGTCCGCGAAGAGGTCACCGAAGAGGTGCCCCCCGGCGTCCGCATCACGGATGTCGAGTTCGAAGCTGCGACCCTCGTCATCTACACGAAGGATCCCGAAGCCTTCGCTGAGGACAACGCGCTGGTGCGCCGCTTAGCCAAGCGGTTAAGGAAACGCGTCATCGTGCGCGCCGACGAGTCGTGCCTTAGCCCCACCGACGAGGCCGAGGAGATCATCGAAGAGGTCGTGCCCGACGATGCGCAGATCACGACCGTCCACTTCCAACCCGAAACCGGGGAGGTCGTCGTCGAAGCCCGCAAGCCAGGGCTCGTGATCGGTCGCAAGGGCACGACGTTGAACGAGGTCAAGCGCAAGATCGGGTGGACGCCTCGCGTGGTTCGCACGCCCCCGATGCCCTCGCGCACCATCAAGGACATCCGCCGGTTCCTCCTCGATCACGTGGACGAGCGCAAGGAGTTCTTGCGCAAAGTGGGACGCCGCATCAACCGCGGCGTGAGCGAAGAGAAGGAGAAATGGGTCCGCACCACCGCCCTTGGAGGGTACCGAGAGGTGGGCCGAGCCGCGCATCTTCTTCAAACCAGCGAGAGCAAAGTGCTCATCGATTGCGGCGTCAACCCGGGGCAAAGCGATCAAAACGTCAGCCCCTACCTGCACATGCCCGAGATCTGGCCGGTGAGTAGCCTTGATGCCGTCGTCCTCACGCACGCGCACCTGGACCACTCGGGCCTGATGCCCGTGTTGTTCAAGTACGGGTACGAAGGCCCCGTGTACGCCACGGGTCCCACGCGAGAGCTTGCAAGCCTCCTCCAACTGGATGCGATCAAGGTCGGGAACATGGAAGGCAACCCGGTCCCGTATGATAGTGACAACGTGCGCGATCAACTGTTGCACACGATCACCCTCGACTACGGCGATACGACGGACATCGCTCCCGACATCAAACTCACGCTACAGAACGCAGGCCACATCCTGGGCAGCGCAAGCGCCCACTTCCACATCGGTGAGGGCCTCTACAACGTTCTCTTCTCTGGGGATATCAAGTACGAGAACAGTTGGTTGTACAACGCGGCAGAGAACAAGTATCCGCGCGTGGAAACCGTCGTGATGGAAGCCACGTACGGCGGCCACCACGACACGCAACCGGCCCGAAGCACGGCCAGCAACGAGATCGCGAACCTCGCGCGCGCCACGACGGAACGCGGCGGCAAGATGCTTGTTCCCGTCTTCGCCGTGGGGCGCAGCCAAGAGGTCATGCTCGTGCTTGAAGAGCATATGAGCCGGGGCAACATCCCTGAGGTTCCCATCTACTTGGATGGGATGATCAAGGAGGCCACAGCGATCCACACCGCGTACCCGGAGTACTTGCAGAACAAGCTTGAGAACAAAATCCTCCACGAGGATGAGAACCCGCTCTTAAGCGAGCGGTTCGAGCAGATCTCAAGCCATGAGAAGCGCCAGGAGGTCGCCAAGAGCGAGGATCCCTGCATCATGCTTGCCACAAGCGGCATGATGAACGGGGGGCCCGTGATGGAGTACGTACGAAACTGGGCTCAAGACCCGAAGAGCACGCTCGTGTTCGTCGGGTTCCAAGCCGCCGGAACCTTAGGGAACAAGCTCCAGCGAGGGCGTCGAGAGATCGGCGTCACCAAGGACGGGCGACAACGGACGGTTCGCATGGAGATGCAAGTGGAGACGGTGGACGGGTTCAGCGGGCACAGCGACCGGGGCCAGTTGTTGAACTACATCGGGAACATGCGTCCACGTCCTGACGAGGTGCTCTTGCACCACGGTGAGGAGTCCAAGTGTTTGCAACTGGCGAGCACGATCCATCAGAAGTTCAATCTCTCGACGCGCGCGCCGTACAACCTGGAAACGATCCGGTTGAAGTGATACGGGCGAATCGAAACCCCTACACGTTCTCTTCTCGTGGTTGAGCGTATGCGGGGTTCGTTCAAGGAACGGTTGGAGCGCGAGGCGAAGGTGTGGGTGGAGGAGGGGTTGGTGACGGACGCTCAAGCGGAGCGGATCCTTGAACGGTATGAGACCGGGGAGGGGGATGGCTTGGTGGATGAAGGGTGGGCCCGTTCGCTTTCGTACGCGACCGCGTCGGTGTTGTTGGGCGCGGCGGCGATCGCGTTCGTGTTCGTGGGCATTGAGCCTGCATCCCCGCGTTGGTGGCTTTTCGGGTTGGGGGTTGGCTTCGTGGGCATCGCGGGCCTTACCTTCGGGCTCTTCCGTGAGCGTGAGCTTTTGGGGGATGCGTTCCTGGCCGCGGCGTTGGTCCCGTTAATCGTCGCCAGTTTCGATCCGGACACCACGGGGCAAAGCCTCTTGTTCTCAGGGGTGGCCTTGGCCGTGGCGGCCTTGTTGGGGGGGGTTCGGTATCGGAGCCCGTTTGGGCCTACGTTGGCCGTGATCGGGGCCGCGGTGGCGATTGGGACGGGGGCGGTGAACGTGTTCCCGAGCAGTGAGGAGGGCGCGTTGGCGTGGGTTTTGGGCAAGCTCGTGCTCTTGGGGGCTGTGCTGGGGGTGGATCATGGGCTTCGTGAAGAGCGGCATGCGACGCCGGCGGCGTTGGCGGTGGTGGCCGTGGCGGTGGGGTTGATCCCGTTCTTCATGCAGACGGTGGGCCTTGACTCGGCGGAGGCGATTCAGCTGTCGATCGGGGGCGTGATGGTCGTGTTCCTGTCGGGGGGGGTGTTGTGGAGCGATCGGGGGGTGGTGACGGGGGCGGGG
>PWVY01000293.1 GCA_003561665.1 Thermoplasmata archaeon | reverse complement strand
GCAAGCGCTGGATCGCGTCCGTGATGAGAGCCTCCGTGGCCCCATCGATATCGCTGGTGGCCTCATCGAACACGAGCACCGGCGGGTCATGGTACAGCGCGCGAGCGATCCCGATACGCTGACGTTGACCTCCAGACAAGCGCACGCCCCGTTCCCCCACCCGCGTCCGGTACCCCTCCTCAAGCTCGTTCACGATCACATCATGAACCTGCGCCGCCCGAGCAGCCTCCTTCACCGCCGCCCCGTCGATCCGATCTTCTGGCAACCCGAGCGCGATGTTCTCTTCGACGGTCGCATCCGTCAAGTAAATCTCCTGCGGCACGTACCCGATGTTCGCCTGCCAACGGTCCACCAACCCCCCCCGAATCGGCACACCGTCCACCCGCATGGCCCCTTGAGTGGGCTCCAGCAAACCCAACAACACGTCCACGAGCGTCGTCTTCCCTGCGCCCGTTTGCCCCACGAACGCGACTGCCGACCGTCGCGGGATGACGAGATCAAGCCCCTCAAGCGCAGGCTTGGAGGCGCCCGGATAAGTGTACCCGACACCCTCAAACTCGATCTTCTCCTCGAACGGTAAAGGATCCACCGCACGTTCCTCCAACAACCCTTCCCCGTTCCGATGCGGCCCCATCTCCCGACGCTGACGAGCAAGCGTTGCCTCGATATCCTTAACGATAGGTTCCGTGAACCGAAGCGCCGCGATCGCATCGATACTCGCGTTCACCGCCGGCATCATACGGTACCCAGCGAACGCCACCGCCCCCAAGAACGGAACCAACGCGTGCGTCGGCCTCGCCAACACAAGGAACAACACCACCAACGCCAACAAGCTCCCAAACGCCAAAATCTCCAACGCGTACCGAGGCAACTCCCCCAAAATCCTGCGGCCCGCTTGCGCTCGACTGTACGCTTTCGACGCCGGCTCGTACCGCTCCAAGAAGAACCCCTCCCGCCGTGCCAACTTCACCGTCTTGATGCCCCCAAACGCCTGCTCCGACACCCGGAACCGATCCTTGTTCGCCGCCTCATACACCGAACCCACCCGCTTCAAGGGACCCCGAACGCTCGCGTACACAACCCCGAACCCCACCCCGATCAACCCCAACACCACGAGGGTCGCCACAGGATCGATCACGACGAGCACCACCACCATCGCGACCGCCACCGCGCCTTCCCCGAAGAGCTTCGACAATGGACGCACCAATTCGTCCGACACTTGACGCGACTCGTTCAACACGGTCCGCTGCAACTCCGCAGGCGCCCGCGTCAAGAAGAACGCGTATTCCCGAGACAAGTACTCATCCATCAACCGCGTCGACAACGAATGGTTCACCCCCCATTGGAACCGCAACCGCAACCAATGCGACGCCGTTAACGCGACGTTCGCCGACACCACCAATCCCAGAACGATCGCCCCTGTGGCCAGCAAGAACGTCCCATAGGAGGTGAACCCGAACGCTTCAAACGCCCACGCGAACGCCCCTTCCTCCACGAGGCTTGGATCCGTGATCAAACTCAAGAACGGGAACACGGACCCGACCGCTGCGGCCTGCAACACGGCCGCAACGACCAGCGCTCCTGCAGCCAGTCCACCAAGGGCGCGCTCACGCGGCGTGAGCAACCGATACAACCGAAGAACCTCATCCATCATGGCCGCTCACTCTCAAACCTCGTCTGCAAACAAATCGCCTGCTCCCCCGCGCCGACCGGAGCGCAGCCATTCGGTCAAACACGTTACTCTAAACCCCGTGAAGGGGCTTGGCGTAACCGCGCATCTACGCCCCTCGCCACCCTCTTACCTCCCTCGCCCCCCTCCGAGGACACGGTGGACCCTTTGCCCCGCATCACGGCCAACCCGGGCAACGTCTCCGTTTCCATCGTCGTCATCGGCCTCAACGAGGAACACACCCTCGAACGATGCCTGGCGAGCGTCCAGGGCGCCCTCGACGAACTCCCTGCGAACATCAAGAAAGAGACCGTGTACGTCGACTCAGGCTCCACGGACGCCTCCGTCAGCATCGCCACCCGCCACGTCGATGAGGTCCTCGAACTGACCGCCTCCCCCTCCGCAAGCGCCGCGCGAGAAGCAGGCGTCCGACACACGCACGGCGAGTACGTGTTCTTCATCGATGGGGACATGACGCTTGACGAATGCTTCCTCGCGGCCAGCCTTCCCCTCCTTGAAAGCCTCGACAACAACGACATCGTCGGGATCCAAGGCCGACGCGACGACGTGCACATCGACCCTGACACGCGCAAAGCCCAAGGCGAACGACCGAACTTCTTCAACATCACCCGCCCCCGCAAAGCCAAGCGCTTGGGCGGCTCGTTCCTCATCCGTCGCGAAGCGCTCATCCAAGCCGGCGGTTGGCGACCCGATGTCTTCGCCGGCGGCCACGAGGAACTTGACCTCTACGCGCGCCTCCTTGACCAAGACCAATGGATCCTCGAACTCCCCATCCCCTTCATCACGCACCACGACGACCGCCCAAGGAACACGCTCACCTCTTGGGCCAAGACCCACTTCGCGTTCGATGGACCCCGCGTCGACGCAGGCACAAGCTTCGTCCGAGGGTTCAAAGAACCGTTCCTCAAAGGCCTGATCAAACTGTTCCCCTGGATCTTCGCCACGTGGCTCGTCGACGCGATCACCCTCTCACTCCTCTTCATCGCGCCCCTATACGCGCTCATTCTCCAAGGCGCCTGGGCGATAGCTTCCCTCGCCACGAACCAAGGAACCGAATGGATCAACGCTCGCCTCTGGCTTTACGGCACCCTCGTCGCCGCCTTCCGCCTAGGCCAAACCAAAGACGACCAACCCCCCACGGATGCCTCCGCGTACCGCACCGTCTCCCCCCAGACCCCCCCCGACGCCCCGCATCAAGCCTGATGGAACGACGACACCACGCCCCGCAACCCATCCTCCAACGAGACCCTCGGCTCGATCCCCAACCTCCGCATGCGGCGCGTATCCGCCACGCTCCGCCCGATGTCCCCCTCCCTGGCCCCCTCATGCACAGGCTCCAAGTCCTCCTCCCCCGTTAACCGGGCCATCAACCAGGCCAATTCCAGGATTGATGTCTCCTCCCCCGACGCCACGTTCACGACCGGCTCACGACACGCATCCGATTCCACGGCGAGATCCATCAACGCGCCGGCCACATCCTCGGCATGGATGAAATCTCGCGTCTGATGTCCCGCCCCATGAACGACAGGAGGCTCCCCCTGCACCACGCGGTGAGCGAACGCGCTGATCACGCCGCTGTACGGGTTCAACGGGTCTTGGCGAGCCGAATACACGTTGAACGGACGCGCCGAAACCGCCTCTAACCCATGCAGATCTCGATACAAACGCGCGTACGTCTCCGCTGCCAACTTGCTTGCCCCGTACGGTGACGCCGGCTGGGCCGGGTGATCCTCCCGCAACGGGACCTCCTCGGGATCACCGTACACGGCAGCGCTCGACACGTTCACAACGCGGTCGACGCCCTCCGCACGCGCCGCCTCAAGCACGCTCAACGTGCCCTGAAGGTTGTGCGACGCATCCACCTGAGGGCGACCCAAGCTGCGCTCCACGCTCACCTGCGCAGCGCAATGAACAACCGCGTCAACTCCCCCCAACGCGTCACGAATAACACGCTCATCCCGAACATCCCCTACGACCGTCGTCCGCTCCCCCCCGTCCGCATCCAGATCCAACCCCTTCGCCTCCCATCCACGACGCCGCGCCTCATCCACCACGAAAGAGCCGATTTGACCGCTCGAACCCGTGACTAGGACCCGCACAGAAGCCACCACGCAACACTCCCATCCCTCCCATACTTGTCACATCGGCCACCCGAACACCTCCATCACGAACGCGCCTCCAACCACACATGCAACGACCGGTAAGGGTCCAACTTCTCCCTTCCCTCCGCCTCCAACGTGAACCCCAACCGATGATCCCCCTCCTCCTCCACCTCGAACGCCACCACACGCTCCCACGACTCCTCAGGTTCCAACGTCACATTCCACGTCGCAACGACTGTCTCATCGTACGGCACGAACACGGAACCATTCTCCACGAACGTGCCCCAAACCAGCACGGCTTCCACCGTGTAACGCATCATCTCGTGCTCCCGGTTCTCAACGCCCACGATGACCATCGCCTCCTCGCCCACAGAAACGTTCGACGGGATCGACTCGACGCTACCATCCGGACCCACCACGGCGAACTGCGTGAACGCGCCCTCATCCCGCGGCGACACCAACACGAACAACAACGTCCCCGATGCAACAATCAACGAGGCGACGACGGCCACGCTCAACGCCCTCTCCCACCCCCCTCGCCTCTC
>PWVY01000245.1 GCA_003561665.1 Thermoplasmata archaeon | reverse complement strand
CGCACCCTCCGCGATCACGCGCGTAGCCTCCACCTCTGGCGGCGGACGCTTATGATAATGGAACGTCAACGCGCGAACATCGTACCCCTCCTCCAAGGCCCACCACAAGGCCACGGTGGAATCCAACCCTCCCGACAAGAGCACCAAAGCCCGCATATGTACGCCCAACACGCCCCGCGTACAAAACCTTCCCCAAGACCGTCCCTCGCTCCATGATAAGAACCGTACAACAACCCCCTTTAAAGGCCCCGAAGAGAGGAACACAGCATGAGCTCGGTGCAGCATGCCACGGCGGGAACACGCACGGTCGAGCAAGAAACCCCCCAAGGCCCCCCCTTGACCGCGGACCCCACAACGTTCGAAGACCCCGTCACAAGAGCCCAATGGCTCGAAAAGGTCCTCGTATGCACCTTCGAGATGGATCCCCAAGACGCTCGCCTTGTCAGCGGGCTCGTCATCGAACACTTCGGCGACAAAGACGAAGTCCTCGACGACGAGATCCCCAACGACGTCCGAAGCGTCTTCTACACGCTGGAAGCAAAACGCATCCTCACCTTCCGCCGCATCGAGTACGAGAACGAAGACGGAGCTACCCTACGCGGGTTCTACTGGCGCTTCCACAGCGAATGGGAACCCCCCGAAGACGGACAAAACGACGACGACGCCAACGTGTACGATAAGCTCCCCGAAGACTGCTGGGAACGCGCCGCCGCATCCTAAGCCAAAGCTCTTCCGGGCCACGGAGCCAAAACACCCCCAAACCCCCCTGAAACGGTTCATAGCTCCCAAACCACCCGCCGCTATCCCTTGTCATGGTGTAGCAAATTTTATTACCTGCCTGAAGGTCGAACACGATGCAGGGGGCCCATGGCCCCAGGCGAGGTGTGACACATGAACCGTAAGACTAGCGACCGCTCTAGCAACCGCAAGCGCCCAAAACCCCGGACCCCAACCGCCCTCAAGCTCGCTCCAGGCCAAAAGTACGGAAGCAGCGAGCCCTGGTTCATGGGAGTGGTCCTCCAACAAGCCTGCCAAGCCATGGTCCGAGGTGGATCCTGATGCAAGCCCAACTCGCAACACGAAACGAACCCCACGAACAGCTCACACAGGCACTCAAACACACGCTCGGGATGCGCACAGGAGACGCTCAAGAAGTCGCTCAACTCGTCCTCATCTCCTTCAACGGAGACGACGAACTCCACGACGACGAACTCAGCACGGACCTTCGATCCATGTTCTACACGCTCGAAGAACAGAAACTCCTCGACTTCCGCCGCGAAGAATACAAAAACGACGAAGGCCACCTCCGACGCGCCTTCTACTGGACCATCCGATGGGACAACGTCCACGACGCCGCCGAACACAACCAGGCACCCGCCAACGCGAAGAACACCGTTTACGACGACCTACCCAAGAACGCATGGAACCGGGCCACAGCCGCCTAACCACGGCCCCCGCCCAACACCCTCGCCACCAACACCATCAAAATCGTGGCCACCACAGCCCACAAACTGATCAAAAAGATCGCATCCAACGTCCCCGCCCCACCCACCACCGCATCCACGCTACCCTCCCGCCCCGGATCGATGAACGCGCCAAGGTTCAACAAATCCGCACCCACCAACGTGCCCATCGAACCGCTCACATACGTCGCCGGACCCAACTCCTCCCAACGACCCCAAGCGAACACAACACCCACCACCGCCGTCACCAACACCAACGGCAACGCCGGCACCAAAATCCCCTCCCCAGGAACCACACGCGCAACCTGGTACGCCACAACCGCCACAACACCCGTACCCGCAACACCCTTCCAAACCCTCAACCGCCGACTTAACAAGAACCGAACGCTCAACACCAAGGGCACCCCCAACCCCGCCGCGTTCACCCAGAACGTGACCCCCGGTGCCGAGTACACAGGGATGTTGATCCACGCGATCAACGGAGAAACGAACAACAACACAACCACCTCCAAAGGCGTGATGCCCACCATGGAGAAACTGCTGAACAAAAGATACAGCACGAACACGATGATCAGGACGATGCCCGCCGCGACGATGGCCTCCGGTCCAATCACATCATGGAGAGCCATCAGAAGACCTCACAAGCCCTCAGAGAGCGCGTCCAAGCGAGCCTCGATCTCTGAGATGCGGTCCACGATATCCTCGATGACGACCGCGCCCTCGACAGGGTCTCCTCTGGTGAGTCGCTGGTAAACCTCGATTCCGAGCTCTGCGAACAGGTTGTCAAGCTCGTCCTCAAGCTGCAGCCGGGCTCTCTGGGATCTCAAGCGCTCGGTCGCACTATTCACGACGCCAGCGCCCCACGTGAACGGATTAGGGAGCCGGTTCAAGGCCACGGTACATCATAGCCGACCCTTCGCTAAAACCCTACGCAAGAAACGGTCGACAGCACCGTCAAAAGGGTCGAATCGGTGTTCCTTCTCGACACGCCTCGCAACCGTTGAAGAGGATGTTCTCTGCCTCGTCCACCGTGATCTCGGTGAATTCTGTGCCACACCCAGGGCACGAGATCGTCAGTGTCCGGGGAGCCATGTGCCTCAACAGTGCTAGACGCCGCGTGTCTCGACTGCTTTCGGGCGCAGTTGTTTAGCTTTGCATTTACGGCACCGGGTCGCGCGGGGCGCGTTCCGGGCGTTGCATTTCATGCAAATCTGCTTGTTGAGCAGGCGTTCCTCGGCTTCAGGGAACCTAGCCATTTGTACCACCATGAGCGGTGAGCCCGCTCAGGCTCCACGAGATGCCTGCTCCGTAAATAGTTTGCGTGCGTGGACCCGGTTCATGGCGCGGGTTCCCTGGCGTGGTCTCGCGCGATGAGTGTTGTGCTGGGCATGGAGCGCGTGATCTTGAGGGCCGTGGTGCCAAGGGGTGCAGCGGGGCACCGGCTCCGATGGCGAGGAGGGATAGGGGCGTGGCTTGGTGGAGTTGCTAAGGGGGGCGGGGTTGGTGGGTTGGTGGGAAAGGCCTAATCGTGGTTGAGCCTTGGGTGGGGTGGTGTTTGTTGTGGATTATGCGATGAAGATGCGGACGGGTGAATCGATGGGTGTTGTGGAGGAGCGGTTGCGTGAGGCTTTGTCGGAGGAGGGGTTCGGGATCCTCACGGAGATCGATGTGCAGGCGACGTTGTTGGAGAAGTTGGGGGTGGAGCGGGGGCCGTACAAGATATTGGGGGCTTGCAATCCGCCGTTGGCGGATGAGGGGTTGCAGGCGGAGCGGGATCTTGGTGTGTTGTTGCCGTGTAATGTGGTGTTGTATGAGGCGGGGGATGGTTCGGGGGTTGTGGTGAGTGCGATGCGGCCGACAGCCGTGTTGGATCTTGTGGGGAGTCCGACGTTGGAGAAGATCGCTCGGGATGTGGAGGTGCGGGTGTGGCGTTCGATGGAGGTTGCGTTGGAGGATGGGGAGGCGTTGACGCGGCCTGCGTTGGGGGGTTAGGCCCGCAAGGCTTATCCCGGTCACCTTGCGTGGCGGGACCGATGGCCCGCTTCCTGAAGCCTGTGCCTGAAGATGTCGCGTTGCAAGCGATGACCAACAAGACCCTGAACGCTGATCATCTTCGTGAGGCGGGTGGGCGGTCTTCGCCGGATGTTGATGTGGATGATCTTGTCGTGCTTGCGACGGGGGTTGCGGCGCCTGAGTTGGTTCCGTACGAGTATGCGTATTCGGATCTTTTGACGGATGATGAGGGGAATTTCTTCGTGTTGTTGAACGAGCGGTTCCATCGGCGTTCGATGCACAAGTCGTTGGGGCGCGAGCACGAGGAGGTCAGCGTGGACCCGCAGTCCTAGGATGGTGTCGTGAGAGCGAAAACCCTTCGTTGCGGTGGGGTGTGGTGGTTGTGGTGATGCTTCGTGGGTGAGACGCCGCGCGTTGTGGAGACGTGTTTGTATGTGGAGGATGTTGAGGCGTCAGCGGCGTGGTATGAGCGCGTGGTGGGGTTGACGCGTGTGGCGGGTTCGCCTCCTCGGGATGTGTTCATGGCTGCGGGGGATACGATGTTCTTGTTGTTCGACGCGGGGGGGACGGAGGAGGAGAATGAGGGGGGTGTGCCGGCGCATGGGGCTAGGGGGCCTCAGCATGTGGCGTTCGGTGTGGAGTCGTTGGAGGCGTGGCGTTCGCGTTTGGAGGAGGAGGGTGTGGTGATCACGCACGAGGAGGATTGGGGGTCGGGGGAGTCTGTGTATTTCGAGGATCCGGATGGGAACGTTGTGGAGTTCGTGGAGCGGGGGACGTGGCCGGTGTGGTAGATTAGGGGGGGTTTTCGGTTTCGTCGTTGGGGTCTTCGTTGTCGTCGTTGGTTTCTTCGTTGTCGCGTTGTTCGTCGACGTAGAGGCCCCAGCGGTAGTAGGTGAGGGGGTGG
>PWVY01000001.1 GCA_003561665.1 Thermoplasmata archaeon | reverse complement strand
TTGTTCTGGGGCGTAAGGGGCGTGTTTGGGGGGTGCGCAAGGGTGTTGTTCCTCCACCCCAGGTATTATATTGGAGAGGGGGTTCCTTTGGTTCATGGCCACCGGAAAGGTCGCCTTCTTCCACGATCGGAAGGGCTACGGTTTCATCGAGACGGACGAAGCGAACGACGACGTTTTCTTCCACATGGACGACATTGACGGTCCCGAACCCGGCGAGGGTCAAACCCTCGAATTCGACGTCGAGCAAGCCCCCAAAGGGCCTCGAGCTCGCAACATCAAGTTCGTCTAAACGGCTCACCGACGGTACCTAACGGTTCCAACGGTTTTTACCGGGAGCTTCTCGAAGGCTCCTTGGCTCCAAGACGATCCTTTCGAATCGCGTCCCGCTCTCAAGCGGGGTTTTTCTATCTTAACGTCCCCCGAGCCGAAGGGTTCCATGTGGGCAAGGAAGGAACGTCAGGCTTGGTCGCCTCATGGTTCATGGTCTTCTTCTCTGAGCAGTTGGCGTCCTCGCTGAGCGCATGCGGGGAACGTTTCCGCGAGCGAGGATTCGAGGAACGCTGCGATCTCTTCCAAACGCTGGTGAGTGCGTTTGGCTTCGTGCTCATCGCCCACAGGGAGGTTGCCTTGCACCTTCTCGTTGCCTTCTCTCCATCCTTCAGGGTAGTACCAAACCTTGTACCAGCGCGCCCCGGCTTTCCACAACAGGAACCCTAACGCTGTGCACGGGGGGGGGACATCCACGGACAAGGCACGAAGCGAGTCCGGGTGCCCATCGCACGAGAGCATCACGTACGCGCCTGGCACCAACGCTCCACCCAATGCTTCGAAGAGGGCGACCTGGTCCTCCCAGGCCAACGCTTCTCCATCCCCGACGCCGCCGATCCTTGGATCGAACCGGGTCTCCAACCAGGGATGCCTCCACGGCGTGCCGGGGTTGGTTCTCCCGTGGAAAAGCATCCATGCATTCCCCTTCGATGGCTTGGCGGTGATCGCCACCGGGTGAGGGGATCGTTCCGCCGCCTGTTCGTCGACACGGAGCACGAGCCCCGCAACGCGTTCACCGTCCAACCGCTCCAAAGGCAACCGCACGCGTCCACCACCGAACGAACCGCCAAGAACCCTTCCCCAACCCAATCCATTCACGATGCCCAACCGTCGACCGGGAGGGGTGAAGTAAACTCAAAATAACGATATACCTCCCCCCGTCTCCTAGCGGTTCATGGATGGGAATGCACATCGAGGAACCCTCGCGTTGGTTGTACTCTCCGCGCTTGTCATAGCCGGCTGCATCGGTGCCGGCGGGAGCGTGGACAGCGACGTGACGCGGGATGCATCTGAAGCGTACGGCACCGCGACAGCGCTCTGGATCGAGAAAGGCATGGTCCTCGAAGATGCTGACGCCTCGCACTGGTCCTACGCGAACGGCCACATCTCGGCACAAGACCACCAAGAGAACCTCACGCAAGCCCGAGCAGCGATCAACGCCATCGAGGACGCCATCGTGGACGAAAGCTTCCACGTGGAAGCCCTCGACCACCTGATGCAGCGCTCTGTGCACGCAGCCCACGGCGCCCTCAACGGGATCCTCGCCTGCGGGGCCAACTACGAGTGCCCCTCCTCGCAAGAAGCCCGCACCGCGTTCTTCGACTCCTTCGACGACCTCACCGAAGGCATGCTCGAACAAATGGCACCCCAAGACGATCCCCGACCAGGATAACCAAACACGAACAACCCCAAAGGCCACCCTTCCGCCGTCAGGACCCCCCTGCCTCGCACCGCCCACCTCGTCTAGGCAGCCAAGCGATTTATAAACAGCTTGGGCATGTTCCTAGTGATTAGCATGACCAAGATCACCGTCAGCATCATCAAATGCGACGTGGGCGGATGGCCCGGCCACTCCTCCACACATCCACGCCTCGAAGCCGTCGCTCGAGACCGCCTTCAGAAAGCCAAAGGAAGCGAGAAGATCTTCGACTTCGAAGCCACGCACGTCGGCGACGATCTCAACCTCATCCTCACACACCAAAACGGTCCCGACGACGAAGAGATCCACAGCATCGCGTTCGACGTGTTCGAAGGCGCCACGGAAGAAGCCAAACGCCTGGGCCTCTACGGCGCCGGGCAAGACTTGCTCTCCGATGCCTTCAGCGGGAACGTTCGCGGCATGGGCCCCGGCGTCGCAGAGCTCGAGTTCACCAAACGAACCAGCGAACCCATCCTCGCCTTCCTCATGGACAAAACCGAACCCGGCGCGTTCAACCTCCCCATCTACAAGATGTTCGCCGACCCCTTCAGCACCGCCGGCCTCGTCATCGACCCCAACCTCAACCACGGCTTCACGTTCGAAGTCTGGGACGTGAAAGAACACACCCGCGTGTTCCTCAACACGCCCGAAGATTCCTACAAGCTTTTAGCCCTCATCGGCGCCAAAGAACGCTTCGTCATCAAACGCATCTTCCCCAAAGACGAACACAAGCTCCCCAGCGACGAACCCGTCGTCGCGGTGAGCACAGAGAAACTCGTCGACGTCGCCGGCGAATACGTCGGCAAAGACGACCCCGTCGCGCTCGTACGCGCCCAAAGCGGCCTACCCGCCGTGGGCGAAGTCCTCGAACCCTTCAGCTTCCCCCACCTCGTCAGCGGCTGGATGCGCGGAAGCCACAACGGCCCCATCATGCCCGTAAGCATGGACGACGCCGACTGCACACGCTTCGACGGGCCCCCCCGTGTGGTTGGCCTCGGGTTCAACCTTGACGTGGACCACAACCTCGTTGGACCCGTCGACCACTTCGACGACCCCGCCTTCGACAACGCCCGCCAAAAAGCCGCCGACATCACCGACTACATGCGCCAACACGGCCCCTTCGAACCCCATCGATTGCCCCTGGAAGAGATGGAGTACACCACCCTCCCCGGCATCCTCGACACGCTCGAAGACCAATGGGAAGGCGTGGAAGAAGACTACCAAAAAGCCGAAACCGTGAACGTCGGCGAAGTCGAATAGAAAAGCGGGCTAAAGACCGCTCGCGAGGGGTCGATAAGGTCCCAGTCGCCGGGCTCCATGCGGTTCGGTGGGCTAGTCCATATCGAGGATGTCGAGTTCCCGGTCAAGATCTCGAATCGAGTAGTCGCTTTGGTACCCTTGGTGAACGAGGTACTGTTGCATCTCCCATAGAGTCAGATCGGAACGTTCGGCCGCCTCGGAGAGCGTTATCCTACCTTCTCGGTAGGCTTGGGCGGCCTTCTCGCGGGTGATCTCTTCGAGGCCGCGCTGGATGAGCTTTCGCATCGTGGTCGAGCGATCATCGCCTTCTTCGTGGCGTAAGTCCTCGATTTTCTCCAGCAAGTCGTCCGGGAGACGGACACCTATCGCTCCTCCCATCGGTTCACCTCCATCCGAACCTTGTCGAGGACCGCCTGGGAAAACCAGCCTACCCGCTCAAGGAGATCCAACGCACGGTGTACTTTGGCCTCCGCTATACGTCCATCCTTGTACAACGATAGCAAAAGTGCAGGCGTGCCAACACACTGAACGCCAAGCAGTTCCTGTTTGTTCCGGACATTGTCATCGTCCGTAGCCAAGCGCTGGATATCCTCCTGCCAGCAAAGAGCGATGGCCTCTGCTTCTCCTCCTCGAACGGTCAGCGCTGCCAGGTCTTCAAGCGCTTCTTGGGCATCCTCATCGAGGTCCCGGACTTGCACCATGCCTTCTTGGATGCTTCGCTCGATAATCGTCGCGTCAGGGTACCCTTTCTCCTCTCCTGCAAGGACCTCACCATGAACCTTAGGTGGGATCAGGATGGGACCGAACGCTTGGCAGCTTGCATCTAGAAGTGTCATCTTGGCCAAGTGGATCAAGACCATCGCATCCTTGACGAGCACGTATAACGTTGTGCACAATGTAACATAAGCCCTTCGGCAGTCCCCTCAAAGGGAGGCAGGGTCCTTTGGCCCAGAAACCCATTCATCGTGGCCGGCAGCGGATCTCGCTCGGAATCGCCCCCGCCCCCCGAACGAAGACTAGTCCACGAGATCCCCGATATCCCGGCCCTTGCTTTCCCCAGGCAAGATGTCCGCCAGCACCGCACCCATCGCGGCCGCCGCCCAGATCACGGTCACGCGCGCAACCTGCTCCAACACCGAAACAGGTTCCTCGGCGTGCAACCGTCCCCACATGAACATCAACCCCGCCGCGACCAAGAACGAGATGGTGAGCACGCCCACGAACCGGCGCGGGATGAACCCGAACAACGGCTTGTACACCTTCACGTTACGAATGTCCGTCGCGTACAACAAGAACCCCGTCAACATCATGATTGCAAGCGCGTTGATCACGAGGAACACCGGCGCCGGGCCCACGGTCACGCTCAAAAACCACGCCGCGATC
>PWVY01000145.1 GCA_003561665.1 Thermoplasmata archaeon | reverse complement strand
CTTGTTGGGGACGGGGTTGCTTGTCGCGTTGGCGGCGTTGTTGATCTGGCAGGCCGAGCACTTGCGGGGGTTCTTGGAGGCCTAAGGCGCCGGCGGTGGGCAAGCGTGTCACCCGAAAAGCCTTGAACGGGCACGGCGCCTGGGGGGTATGCGACGGGTCGTCTTGTTCGGGCTGGTGGCGCTTTTGGCCACGGCCGGGTGCATCGGAGCGGATGAAGGGCTTGAAGCGGCCAATGACACGGACTTGGAGGAGCGAAGCGCGACGACGAGTGTGCACGAGCGCTCGGATCTGGGGTTCGTGACGGACGATGCATGGAGCCACACCCTCGAAGAGGGTTCCTTCGCGTTGGACCGCGTCGAGGAAGCCTTCATCCCCGTTGATATCCCCCTCGAGCGGTTGGGTGGAGCCGTGACGGGGGATGTCCAGGTGCACATGGGCGTCTTCCTCCCCGATGTTCCCGAGGGCACACCGGTTCCGGTCATCGCTGATGTGGGCCCCTATTATGGGGAGTTGGATACGCACGTGACCGAGCCGGCCCACCGCTTGGGCGGGTTCCTGATCGAACAGTTCGTCCCCCACGGGTACGCCGTCGCCCAGGTCAGCGTGCTTGGCAGCGGTGAAAGCACCCACTGCATGGACCTGATGGGGGAAGCCGAGCAGCTGGGCGTTGACGCGGCGGTGACGTACCTGGGCGAGCAGGAGTGGTCCGCAGGTGAGGTGGCGCTGATCGGGCGAAGCTATGACGGGTCCACACCCTGGCAAGCCGCCCAATTCGGGAACGAGCATCTCTCCACGATCGTGCCCATCAGCGGGTTAACCGGCGTGCACGAGTTGATGTGGAAGAACGGCACCGCGGAAACCCGAGCGCCCATCATGCACAACGTCGTGTACGGTGCCTACGGGATCCAAACCAGCCCCGAAGACGGCCACGTGGAACCCACGGACACGCAGCAAGCCTGCACCGACTACCTCACCGGTCCCATCCAAGGCTTAGGCGCCTACATCACCGGGGACCACTTCCTCCCCGAGGTCAACAGCTACTGGGAGGAGCGCTACTTCCTCGATGATGTGCTTGAGAACTACGAAGGCAGCGTGTACTTCATCCACGGCCTCCAAGACTGGAACGTGAACCCGCACATGGCCTTCCCCGCCTACCAACAACTCATCGACGCCGGCATCGAGACCAAAGGCCTCTTCGGGCAATGGGGCCACCACTACCCCGACCGGATCGACGAACACGAAGGCCTCGGTGAAGGAACCGGCGCCGAAGCCTTCCCCCAAACCGTGCGCTACGACTGGGCCCAAGACCTGCTCGAATGGTTCGACCACTACCTGATGGGCACCGGCGAGAAACCCGCCCTCCACGCGGAAGTGCAAGACCACCAAGGCGAATGGCGAACCGAAAACACCTACCCACCCCGGCACGCCGAACGCGTCGAGATCACGCTCAACGAAGCCACCACGCACCACGAAGGCCCCACGGCGGAAATCACTCCCGTGGTCGACCCCACCAACGAGCTCGTCTACCGCTTCAACGCGCTTGACGCGGCCAACGATACGCGCATCGCCGGGAACACGCACGTGCACCTGACCGTCACGCCCACCGGGCCCGGCGGGCAACTCTTCGCCGAACTCCGAGACGCCACCCTTGATCTGCGCCTGGGGCATGCCACCATGGATCTGCGCTTCCACGAAGGCAGCGACGAGAAACAAACCATCACGCCCGGGGAACCCATCGTGGCCAAGATGCACACGCAAGTCAAGGACGTGATCCTCCCCGCCGGTCACGAGCTTGAGCTGCGCATCGCGCACACCGGCATGGGGTACCTCCCAAGCGTGATCAGCTCCCCCGTCACGGTTCACGAAGACGATGAAAGCATCCTACGCTTGCCCGTCATCGACCCCCACCCGGACGCGTTCTTCACGGCCCCCGGGCACGGGGACACCGCCGAGGATGAGGGCGAGAGCAGAGAAGAAGCGTGAGGCAAGGGCCGATCCGTCCATAGCGCCCCCTTGGCGGGGCGGTCTCTGGGTCCTCGTCAACGCCCCGCTCGCCGTTCGCCCGCGCGTCCTCCGAGACCGCGCTTAGGCTTGCTCTCCAACCCTTTCGATGCCAGCCCTGTCGAAGTCGGCATCGAAGCTTGCGATCTTGTTGGTACCCGTTTGGCGCATGAGGACGAGGAAGAGCGCGTCCGCGAGGCTAATCGTGCCATCGTAGTGGACAACGCGCGTCATCGCTTCGTCTAACTCTTCAAGCGAGGGCGTGTGGATGACCGTATCATCGCGTAGAGATTCGTAAACATCGCGAGCGGTTCGTCCCCCTCGCCGTGAGCCAACAGCGGCGATGATCTCGCCAACGGCTAGAGCGTGGGTGTGGGCTTGGGATGCCTCCACCGTGTTTAGGATTTGTTGAGCGTCATCGTGCCAAGGATCGTTCGGGTCAGCGAGAGCGATTACGTAGGAAGAGTCGATGAAGATCGGCACCTAGAGGTCTCCCTGTTGGGCCCGCTTTTTTGTTTCCACCGCGTCACCCTGGCTTGCTCCGGGTGCGGTGCCTGCGATGTCACGCAGGCGTTTGGGTTTCCGGAAGCGTACGCGGACCTCTCCTTCGGGGGTTTCTTCCCAGACGACGAGATCCCCGGGTTCCACACCGAAGCGATGGCGGAGTTCGGCCGGGACCTGCGTTTGCTTCCCTTCCGTCACCTTTGTGGCAACCGTCATACAATGTATATGGGCAGCCCATTGTACATAAGGTATATCCTTGTAACGCGCCCATCTCGGCGTAGGAGATGGACGGCTATGCCCCCGAACCAAGCAAACGACGGTGTTCCTCCCGGGGATCGACCGCGCAACCGAGCACGCAATCCTGCCCTTACCCTTTTGGCTCCAACACCACAAGCACATCACTAGCCTCGACCGCATCCCCCTCTTCGACCAGCACCTCCTTGACCACGCTCGCGCCCGGCGCGTCGATCTCGTTCTGCATCTTCATCGCCTCCAACACGACCAACCCCTGCCCGGCCTCCACCGCATCCCCCTCCTCGACCAAGACCTCCACGATGCGGCCCGGCATCGGCGGCATCACCTCCCCACCCTTGGCACCATCCGCCCCCATACGAGCCTGCGCCAAATGCCGAACCCCCACATCCCCCCTTTCCCCATCCACAACCAACGAACGCCCCTCCCGACGGATCAAGAACCCTCGCCCCGCCGCGGTGCTCGTCACGAAGCCATCCTCGCGCTCCACGCTCACCTCGAAGGGTTCCCCATCCACCTGCACCTGGAAGACCCCCTCCTCTTGCTCGTCCACGCTGATCTCGTGCGCTCGCCCATCCAGCACGAGCGTGAGCGTCATGCATCCACCCCCTCAAGCGTCCACGCCGCGCGCGATCCCCGCTTCAACGGCCGCTGCTGTGCCACAGCGTACAACGCGTCGGTTTCCTCCAACGCGGCCGCGATGGCCGCCACGCGCGCGGCACGCTTGCGCTGCTCATCCTCCGCCCCCTTCTTCACCGTGTCCATCACGGGCACCTCCTCCAGGTACTTCGTGCTCAAATCCCCCGCCAAGAAATTCTCCTCCTGAAGCACGGCCAAATGGAACGGCACCGTCGTCCGCACCCCGTCGATGTTGAACGAGCGAAGGGCGGCCCTGGCACGCGCGATGCTCTCGGAACGATCCTGCCCCCACGTGATCAACTTCGCGATCAAACTATCGTACTCCTGACGGATCGCGCCCCCCTGCTCGATGCCGCTATCCACACGAACGAACGGCCCCCTGGGCTCCTCGTACGTTGTCAACGTGCCCGGCGTCGGTCGGAAATCATGCAAGGGATCCTCCGCGTTGATTCGAAGCTCCAACCCGTGCCCCCGGTACGTGATGTCCTCCTGACGAACGCCCGGGTCCTCCCCGGACGCGATGCGCAATTGCGCTTTGACCAGATCCACCCCCGTGATCATCTCCGTGACCGTGTGCTCAACCTGCAACCGGGCGTTCACCTCGTTGAAGTAATACCCCTCCTTCGTCAACAGGAACTCCGCCGTGCCCGCGTTCACGTACCCCACCTCGTTGGCTAACCGCACCGCCGCCTGCCCCATCTCTTCCCGAAGATCCTCATCCACCGCGGGACTTGGCGCCTCCTCCACCAATTTCTGGTACCGCCGCTGGATCGAGCACTCCCGCTCTCCAAGGTGAATGGCTCCATCCTCCAGCCCCAACAACTGGATCTCGATGTGACGCGGTCGAACATGGAATTTCTCCACGAACAAGCGCCCATCCCCGAATGCGCTCTGAGCCTGTTGGCTTGCCTCCTCGAACGCAGCCTCCAACTCCTCGGACGCATCCACGCGACGCATCCCGATCCCGCCCCCGCCCGCGGCGGCCTTGAACAACACCGGGTACCCGATCTCGTCCGCCAGCTTGCGAGCCTCCTTCGCGCT
>PWVY01000266.1 GCA_003561665.1 Thermoplasmata archaeon | reverse complement strand
GGTTGGTCCATGCGTTGGCGTCGCGGGCGAGGGTTTCGAACGCGTCGTAGGTGTCGATGGCTTCGGCGTGTTTTTGTTCGAGTTCGTCGAGGCGTGCTGCGGGGAGGGTGTTCTTGATGGCGGTGTCGAGGGGCGTGGTGGGGGTGTTGGCTGCGTTGCCGAGTTGGTTGGGGTCGGGGTCGAGGCCGGGGCAGACGCGGTTGGTGTAAATCTCGACGCGGCGGCCGAGGTAGATGTGGAAGGGGAACAGGCGGCAGTGCATGGGGCGTTTCTCGTATGCGGTGCATTGTCGGTTTTCGAGGAGGGTGCAGCCGCCGCAGTCGCCTTGGAGGGGGATGTGCATGGTGCCGTGGGGGTCGACGCCGATGGTGGGGATGCGGGTGGTTTGTTCGAGGTCGTTGAGTTCGGGGTGGTTGATCTGTGGGGGGTAGGTGCAGCAGAATCCGCAGTCTTCGAGGCATGCGAAGGTGCTGGGGCCGGTTCTATCGGTGGCGTTTTGGGAAAGCCAGGTGGCGGCGTCCACGGTTTGTGGGAGTTGGGCCGTGGGTTTGAAGGTTTGCGCTATGGGCGGGGGTAGGGTCGAAAGGCTCTTGTCGGGAGGGGGGCTCGTTGGGGTTGTGCGCGTTTACACGGAGATCCATGGGTGCGCGACGACGCAGGCGGAGGGGTCGACAGCGAAGGCGTTGGCTCAGCGTGCGGGTCATGAGGTGGTGGGGAGTGTGGAGGAGGCGGATGCGGCGGTGCTTGTCACGTGCACGGTGGTGGGGAAGACGGAGCGTCGCATGGTGGAGCGGTTGCGATCGTTGGGGGATGCGGTGGGGACGTTGGTGGTGACGGGGTGCATGGCGAGTGCGCAACCGGAGCGGGTGTTGGAGGTTGCGCCGCATGCGTTGATCTTGCCGCCGCATAACGTGGATCAGTTGGTTCCGTTGTTGGAGGAGGGGCGGTTCACGCCTGCGCCGGTGGATAAGGCGGGGTTGCCTCGTCGCGTGGAGGGGGGCGTTGCGACGGTGGTGATCAACGATGGGTGTTTGGGGAATTGTTCGTTCTGCATCACGAAGCTTGCCCGGCCGGGGCTTTCCTCGTACCCGGTTGAGAGCGTGGTGGATGCGGTGCGGGATGCGGTGGGGTCAGGTGCGGTGGAGGTTCGGTTGACGAGCATGGATACGGGGGCGTATGGGCAGGATCGGGGCACGGATTTGGCGGGGTTGGTGGAGCAGGTGGCGGACGTGGAGGGGCGTCATCGGGTGCGTGTGGGCATGTTGAACCCGTTCTTGGGGATCCCGTTCTTGGATGATTTGTTGGAGGCGATGCGTCATCCGCGGGTGTATAATTTCTTGCATGTGCCGGTGCAGAGCGGGTCGGATGCGGTGCTCGATCACATGGGGCGTCAGCATTCGGTGGAGGATTTCGAGCATGTGGTGGAGCGTGCGCGGGAGGTGCTTGGGGATGTGACGATCGCGACGGATGTCATCGTGGGGTACCCGACGGAGACGCGGGAGGATCATGAGGCGACGATGGCGTTGCTGGAGCGCTCGCGTCCGGGTCACGTGAACGTGACCAGGTTCAGTCCCAGGCCGGGGACGCCGGCGGCGGGGTTGGAGGCGTTGGATGGGGGCGTGGTGAAGGATCGCTCTCGCGAGGCAAGCCGTGTTCGTGATCGGTTGCAGCGGGAGCATCGGGGGCGGCACGAGGGGGAGGTGGTGACGTGTCGTGTCATCGAGCACGTGGTGGAGGGGACCAGTCAGGCGCGTACGTTGGCGTACGATCCGGTCGTGTTGGAGGAGGAGCTCCCGGTGGGGACGTTGGTGCGGGCGCGCGTGAGGGGGTCGACGATGGCGCATGCCGAAGCGGACGTGGTGGAGGTTCTCGAGGTGGCGGATCCTCGCGGGGCTCCGCGCGTGGTGTAGGGTCCCCTGGTGCGTTGTTTTGGGTGGTGAGGAGGGTCGCCACGTCGTTTGGACGCGTGGCGGGAGCGGGGGTGTTCCGCTCATGTTCCTCTCCAAGCGTGTCCGTTACCGCTTCGCGGTCACGGGGCCGCGGCCTCGGTTTTCCCTTGCGGGAGCCGTGGGCGCGTTGCCAACCCGCAGGCGCACCGATCGCTCGGTGCCAGGCAGGTGCGGGTGCGTGCCTCGGGGCCGGGTGGGGCCTCCGCGGGCCTTTGGGCCCTTGTTGCATGGCCAACCGTTGGTTCGCCATGCCTTGCTTGTCCCCTGGTCGGGGTGGCAGCCGCGCCGTCACCGGCGCGGGTTCGTCCGCGCTTTCGCGCGGGCTTGCCCGTTCCCTTGTGGGTGGGCTCGGCACGCCGCTTTTCACGTCCGGGCGTTCGGGCACCTGCGATGCCCTGGCCCCGTGTTGGGGCTGCCCGCAACGCGCCGCCCTGGTGGGTGCACGTTGGATGACGACAAGCACGAGGGGCGCTTGCTGTCGGCGATCCCGAGGGGGTCGGTTTCGCTGGTCCTTGCGCGGGTTGAACCGCGCGTTCTTCCCCGCGCTTGCGGGGGTTTGGACCGGTCGACGTCAGAGGTCGGACCGTCCACGCGTCCGTCACGACGCGGGTGCATTGACAAGATGTCTCATGGCATATGTTGTTTTCTCCGGTGGGTCTTTCCAACGGGAAGCGTGGACCGTTACATTCTCATGTGTGAAGCTTCGGGTGGATGGGGCAGACGGGGGAGCCGGAACCCTTGAATACGTCACATGAATAGCGACTCATATGAACTCGGTGTCGCTTTTCAGGTGCCTTGCCGACGAGGCTCGGCTGGGGATCGTTGATGCGCTCTGGGACGATGGGGAGCTTTGCGTCTCCGAATTGGCCAAGCGCGTTGGGAAAGAGCAAACGAACACCAGCCACCACCTCGCTGAGCTTCGATCCTGCGGCCTTGTGACGAGCGAACGCCAAGGGCGGCGCAGGTTCTATCGGCTTTCGCACCCCGGTTTGGGGGGTCTCCTTGAGGACGCGGGGGCCCTCGCAGAGCACATCGCTTGCGCCGAGCCTGCCGCGTGCCAACAAGCGGGGTGCTGCGTTTGACGGGCTTGGAGCGCTTGAAGCCCGAGTTGGCGGAGGCAATCGCTACGTTCAGCCTCGTCCTGGCCGGGTGCGGCGCCATCGTCGCGACCGCCGAAACCGGTGCTCCGGGTGCGCTTGGGGTTGCGCTCACGTTCGCGTTCGTCATCGCGGTCATGGTCTACGCGACGGGGCACCTATCGGGCGCCCACATCAACCCGGCCATCACGGTGGCCTTCGCCGCGATCGGGGCCTTCCCTTGGCGCCGGGTTCCCTCGTACATCGCCGCGCAGATGGTAGGTGCAATCGCGGCTGCTGGGTTGCTTCGAACGTGGTTCGGGACGAGCGCGGATTTGGGCGCTACGGGTTTGGCCTCGGGGGTTGGTTCGTGGATGGGGGTTACGATGGAGGTTGCTGCGACGGCTCTTCTTGCGTTCGTGATCGCTGGCGTTGCGACGGATGCGCGGGCGCAGAAGCCGGCGGCGGGGTTGGCCATCGGTTTGGCGGTCGGTGTAGGGGCGTTGTTCGCTGGAGCGTGGACGGGGGGTTCGATGAACCCTGCGCGGTCGTTTGGGCCTGCGTTGGTCGCGGGTGTTTTCTCGCATCAGTGGGTCTACTTGGTGGGCCCGTTGATCGGGGCTCTTGGCGGGATGGGGCTCTACAGGTGGGTGGAGACCGCTGGCGTGCCTACGCCGGGTGAGGAGACTGGGCCCGTAGCGGAGGCGCCGGACGCGGTCGCTTCGGAGGTGGCGTCTCGATGACCGTGAAGGGTGAGGGGGAGGAGGTGTTCCGTGCGTATTTCGCGTGCGTGGGGAACAGCGGTCGAAGCCAGATGGCGGAGGCGTTCGCGCGCGAGATGGGTGGGGATCGTGTGGAGGTGGCCAGCGGTGGGTCGGTTCCTGCAGGGCGCGTGTTGGATCATGTGCGTACCGCGATGGCGGAGGTGGGTGTGAGCATGCTTGGGTACGAGAGCACGGGCTTGGATGAGGGGTTCGTGCGGGAGGCGGACGTGGTCGTGACGATGGGGTGTGGGGAGGATGCGTGCCCGGCGTTCGCTGACGTGGAGCTTGTGGATTGGGATCTTGAGGATCCTAAAGGGATGGACCTTGAGGGCGTACGGGAGGTTCGGGATGAGGTGGCGCGCCGGGTGCGGGCGTTGTTGAAGGAGCGGGGTGTGGTGGAGGATTCGCCTTCGTGGGGGTAGGGTCTTAGGGGTCGATGTGGAGGGTTTGCGCGATGTGGTTCCATCCGTGGACGCGGTAGGGGTTCCCGTCGGTTCGGTAGGCGCGGTTGTAGGGTTGGTCCATGAGGAGGGCGAGGGTTCCGTCTTCGGCGGCGGGTTGGACGTGTTGGGGGAGGTCGTCGATGAGGATGTCGTACCCGGTTTTGTCGTTGGCGTTCATGGTGACGTGGTCGTGGGGGATGTTGTTGCGTTGGAGGAAGGCGCGGGTGGTGTGTT
>PWVY01000186.1 GCA_003561665.1 Thermoplasmata archaeon | reverse complement strand
GGTGTGGGATCGGGAGGGGGGTCAGGTGGCGTTGGATGCGTTCGGGTCGGGGGAGGAGCGGGTGTTGAGTGTGGGGGAGGTTCATGAGCGGTTGTGCGGGATCTCGCGGGTGGAGGGGCGGGGGAGTCAGGAGAAGAAGATGGGGCGTGCGCTTCGGTTGTTGGATCAGGTGAGCCCGTTGGAGGCGCGGTATTTGGTTCGTTTCTTGGTGGGGACTCTGCGGTTGGGGGTGGCGGATATGACGCTTTTGGATGGGGCTGCGATCGCGTTCGCGGATGCGTCGACGGTGAGGGAGGGGGAGGATGGGTTGCCTCGTCCGCCGGTGGAGTTCCGTGAGGCGTTGGAGCGGGCGTATAATTTGACGAGCGATATCGGGGATGTTGTGACGGTGGCGAGGGAGGAGGGGTTGGAGGCGTTGAAGCGTGTTCAGATCACGGTTGGGAAGCCGGTGCGGCCGATGTTGGCGGAGCGGGCGAGCCAGGCGGGGGAGATCTTCGAGAATGTGGGTTCGCCTGCGTTGGCGGAGTACAAGTACGATGGGTTGCGGTTGCAGGCGCACGTTGAGCCGGGGAGGTCTCGGTTGTTCAGTCGGCGTTTGGAGGACGTTACGGGGCCGTATCCGGACGTTGTGAGCGTTTTGGAGGAGGCGTTGGATGTGGAGGAGGTTGTGGTGGAGGGGGAGGCGGTGCCGGTGGATCCTGGAACGGGGCGGCTTCGGGAGTTCCAGGCGATCGCGCGGCGTCGGGGGCGCAAGCATGATTTGGAGGAGGCGATCCGGGAGGTCCCGATCCGGGTGTATTTGTTCGATTTGTTGTACGTGGATGGGGAGGATTTGACGGTCTTGGGGGTTGAGGAGCGTCGTGAGCGGTTGCGGGGCATCGTGGGGGATCATGAGGATGTGCGTTTGAGCACGGCAGAGGTGGTGGACTCGGAGGGGGCGTTGGATGCGTTCTTCGATGCGGCCGTGGCGGATGGTGCGGAGGGTGTGATGGTGAAGCGGATGGGAGAGGAGGGGTTCTATCGGGCGGGTGCGCGGGGTTGGCGGTGGGTGAAGTACAAGAAGGATTACGTGGAGGGGTTGGCGGATTCGATGGATCTGGTCATCGTGGGCGCGTATCATGGGAAGGGGCGTCGTGCGGGGTGGTACGGGACGTTGCTGGGGGCGGCGTACAACCCGGGGTTGGATCGGTTCGAGTCGGTGTGCAAGATCGGGACGGGGTTCACGGACGAGGATTTGGCTCGGTTGGATGAGGTTCTTGGGGAGCATGAGCGGGCAACGAAGAGCCCGGATGTGGAGGCTGAGCTTGAGCCGGATACGTGGTTTGAACCGGTGAAGGTGGCGGAGATCCGGGGGGCGGAGTTGACGCGAAGCCCGGTGCATACGGCGTGTCGGGACGAGGAGGGGGGCATCGCGCTTCGGTTCCCGCGCTTTTTGAACTGGCGAGAGGATAAGGGTCCAAGGGATGCTACGACCGTGGAGGAGGTCGAGGCGATGTACCGTCGTCAAACCAAAGTGGGGACCCATGAGGAAGTCTGACGTGGTGTATCCGAAGGGGGCAGCAGGAGAATATTAAAGAACGGGTGGGGGGAATGGGGTTCGCCGGCCCCTCCAGCGCTGGGCCCGGAGGACCTTTCGTGACCGAGCAAGACATCCAAGCGGCTTCGCAAGAAGGCGACGGCCAACGGAACATGCAGAAAGCTGTCAAACGCGTTGCAACCACATGCAACAAGCTGTTGGACGAGGTTGGCCAGGTTATCGTTGGTAAAGAAGGCAAGATGAGGCTTGTCCTCATCAACATCCTCGCAAGCGGGAACATCCTCTTCGAGGACGTTCCTGGGCTTGCCAAGTCGTTGACCGTGAACACGTTCTCGAAAGCTGCGGGTTGCGATTTCCGCCGGATCCAGTTCACGCCGGATCTGTTGCCCAGTGACATCACGGGCATCTACATGTACAACGAGAAAACGCAAGAGTTCGAGTTCCGGCCCGGTCCGGTGTTCACGAACTTCTTGCTTGCGGACGAGATCAACAGGGCCCCGCCGAAGACGCAAGCGGCCCTCTTGGAAACGATGCAAGAGCGCCAAGTCACCGTTGAGGGCACCACGCACCAGCTTACCGAGCCCTACGTCGTCATGGCGACGCAGAACCCTGTCGAGCAAGAGGGGACCTACCCCTTGCCGGAAGCGCAGATGGACCGTTTCTTGATGAAGTTGTCCATGGGGTATCCATCGCGTGCGGATGAGACCGAGATCCTTCGTCGGCGACAGGAACGTCGATCGGATGGTCACGAGATCAAGGCCGTGACGTCGCCCAAGCAGATCGTGACGATGCAGAACATCGTCGAGCACGTTCAAGTGGATCGCGAACTGATGGCGTACATGACGGAGATCGTGTGGCGAACGCGTGAGGACGATCGTGTCCAAGTCGGATCGAGCCCTCGTGGGAGCGAGGCGCTCCTCAAGTTGACGCGTGCCCGCGCGGCGTTGAACAGCCGCACGTACGTGATCCCGGACGACATCAAGGAACTGGTGTATCCGTCGCTTCACCACCGGTTGATCTTGAAGCCTGAGCCTCGGATCAAGGGCGTCACGGCGGAAGATGTCCTCGACGACATCCTTGAAGAAACGCCCGTCCCGAAGGTCTAGGGTTCGAACCGTGCACCCGTAAGCCGCGAAACACGCCAGGTTCAGCCATGCACCCAAACAAGAGGCCTAGGCGCACCGTCCCGTAGAAGGTTGCATCGTTGCAGCGGTGCGGGAGCCCTGTGCTCGACGCGGGGTCAAAGGGATGCTTCGAAGTCTTCGATCTCAAGGTCGAAATCGTCGTCGCTTTCGACAACGCCCCATTCTTTGCCCAGTTCTCGGCAAAGCAGCCAGTACACGAGGGCTAGGGAGCGTCGACCTTTGTTGTTCGTGGGGATGCAGAGGTCCACGTTTCGAAGCTGGTTGTTCGTATCGCAAAGGGCGATGACGGGGATACCGATGTTGAGCGCTTCCCGGAGGGCTTGCTGGTCGCCCACGGGATCGTTGAGCACGATGATCTCGGGCTCGAAGAAGGTGCGTGTTTCAGGGTTCGTCATCATGCCCGGCATAAAGCGGCCGGGGATGGCTTCCACGTTAAGCACCTCTTCCATGACTTGGATCGGTTTTTGGCCGTATTGGCGCGCGGATACGAACACGATGTCCTTGGGTTCGTAGTTGGACAGGAAGCGGGCCGCGGTGCGGATGCGTTCATCGGTGCGTTTCACATCGAGGACGAAGAGCCCGTCGTTGCGGACGCGGTAGATGAAGGGCTCCATGGCTGCGTTCTTTTGTTGCGTCCCGATATGGACACCTGAGGACAGGTACTGTTCCTCGGGCAGCAGGAGCTCTGTGGCTTCCTGGCTGGGGGCGTCCTCGGTCTCGTCCTCGGTTTCAGGGTTTTCCGTCGTGGCTTCGGGCACGTCAGTACGCTCCGGTGCGTTCCTCGATCCGGATCAGTTCGTTGAGCTTGGCGAGGCGTTCGCCGCCGACCGCGCCGGTTTTGATGCCGTGGCATCCCAGCGCGACGGCCAGGTGGGCGATGGTCTCGTCAGTGGTTTCGCCGCTTCGGTGACTCATGACGGTTTTGAGCCCGGATCGATGGGCTAGTTGGACCGTTCTCACGGTCCGGGTCAGCGTCCCAACCTGGTTGGGTTTGATAAGGATTGCGTTGGCCGCGGTCTCTTCGATGCCGCGGCGTAATCGGTCTTCGTCGGTGGTGAACAGGTCGTCCCCGATGATGAGCACATCGTCGCCGATCTCGCGGGTGAGTTCGGCGTGCGCGTCGAAGTCTTCCTCGTGGAAGGGGTCCTCGATGCTTGTGATGGGGAACCGGTCGGAGAGTCCGATCATGAACTCGCGTTGTTCGTCGGTGGATCGGTCCCCGTCGCGGTACGCGTACGCGTTCCCGTCCCACAGTTCGGTGGCGGCGACGTCAAGCCCGATCGTGAGGGGGATGTTGACGTCGTCGCTGACGAGCTTGCAGGCTTCTTCGAGGATCTCGAGGGCTTCCCGGTTCGAGACGGGCGCGATCCAGGCGCCTTCGTCCCCTTTCCCCAGGGGCGTATCGGGGAGTCTGTCGTTGATGATGCGTGAGGTTTCCTTGTGGAGCCGCGCTTGGGCGAACACGGCGTTGGAGGGGGATCGTGATTGGGGCACGGCGAGGAACTCTTGGATGTCGGTGCCGCCGATGGCGTGAGCGCCGCCTCCGATGATGTTCCCAAGGGGGATGGGGAGGGTGTCGGCGAGAGCGCCTCCGAGGTACCGGTAGAGGGGTTGGCCCTGCTCGCTGGCTGCGGCTTTCGCGCAGGCAAGACTGGTGGCGACAGCGATGTTCCCTCCGATGCTTTCGAAGTTGGGGGTCCCGTCGGCCTCTTCGAGGGCTTGGTCGATGGTCTCCTGGTGGAGCACGTCGTGGCCTTCGAGGGCGGGGATGAGTCGGTTGCGTGCTTGCC
>PWVY01000161.1 GCA_003561665.1 Thermoplasmata archaeon | reverse complement strand
TTTCGACGATGGCATCGGCGACGTCCTTGGCTTTGTAGGTTGGTTCCATCGCTTGGGGTTTCTTCCCGGTGTAGTTGGCTCCGTTTTGGAAAAGGGGCGTGTCGATGCTGGCGGGGAGCACGGTGGAGATGCTGACGCCGGAGTCGAGGGCTTCCATGCGTAAGCATTCGCTGAACCCGCGGATCGCCCATTTGCTCGTCACGTACGCGCTCGTGTAGGGTTGACCGATCATGCTCACGACGCTGCCCACGTTGATCAACACGCCTTCATCCCGTTGTTGGAAGCGGGGAAGGATCGCGCGGGCGCCGTGCACGTACCCTCGTAGGTTCGTATCCAAGACGCGGTCGAACGCTTCTGCGGGAACCTCTTCGAAGCGGCCAAAACAGGTGACGGCCGCGTTGTTGACCCATACGTCCACGGGGCCGAAGGCTTCTTCGCTTCGCTCGGCTAAGCGTTCGAGGGCTTCAGGCTCGGTCACGTCCGTTGGAGCCACGTGCGCATCCGCGCCCCGTTGCTTGAGCTCGCTGCCCAGGTCGTGAAGGGCTTTCTCTCTGCGCGCAGCAAGAACGACTTGAGCCCCCTCCTCCGCGAACCGGTAGGCCGCGGCGCGCCCGATGCCCGAGGATGCCCCGGTGATGACCACGTTCGCGTTCTCAAGATTCATGAACCCCCGTTTCCACCGGATCGTACGTAAGAACGTTGGGCCAAACATCGGGGGATGCAAGCCCTCTCTTGCCCAGGCAAAAGGTTCCGATACCTTTTCCAACCACCTCCCCGGTTCGGGCGACGGGGGAAGCTCCCATGGGACTAATTAACAAACCATACGCCGTCATCGCAGCTCTGCTGATGCTCACGGTTGGGCTTGCAGGGTGCCTGCAACAAGCGGAAGTCACGCACGTCGGATGCATGCCCGCACCCGACGAAGGAGGCCAGGCCACGACCGCTCAACTGGCCACCTCAACCATCGAGAGCCCCAGCGAGGCCATGAAGCCTCAAGCGAATGCTCAAAGCGACGACGCGGTGCAAATCGAGGATGGACCCGCGTTGAAGCTTGGATCCTTGCTACCGTTGACCGGGGATTTGAACCCGTTCGGGCCCTCCGCTGAGAACGCGGTGCAACTCGCTGTTGAGCACGTGAACGAAGCGGGCGGCGTGAACGGTCAGGATGTTGAACTTATCACCGCGGACAGTGAAACGAGCGAGGATGCCGCAAGCTCGGCGGCAAGCCACCTCATCGACGTTGAAGAGGTGCACGCGATCGTTGGCGCGATGGGCAGTTCGGTCAGTCTTGCGTTCATCGATCAAGTCGTCGCCGCGGAGATCCCGATGATCTCGCCCTCCAACACGGCGCCCACGTTCACAGAGATGGCCGAGGATAGTGAGACGGACGGCTGGTACTTCCGCACCGTGCCCAGCGACACGCTCCAAGGCGCCCTCATGGCGGATGTGGCCATCGACGAGGGCTTCGAGACCGCGAGCATCCTTGCCATCAACAACGATTACGGCGTCGGGTTCGGCGACGTGTTCCAAGAGCGGTACGAGGACAACGGGGGCGAGGTTCTCGAGTACGTGCGCTACGATCCTGAAGGCACAGACTTTAGCTCGGATGTGGACGCCGTCGCCGCGGCGAACCCGGACGTGGTCGTGGCGATCGGGTACCCGGACACGGGCCAGATCTTCATGCAGAACGCGATCGATCGAGGCCATGCTGGCGCGAACCCGAGCGTGCAATGGATGTTCAGCGAGGGCTTCCAGGACCAAAGCGGGTTCGTGGACCAACTGGGCACCGTTGAGTTCGAGGATGAGGAGGTCAGCGTCATCGAAGGATGCCTGGGGACCGCGCCTCAGGAGATGACGCACGAGCAGTTCGTCGCGGACTTCCAAGAGGCCTTCGATATGGAGCCTGCGTTGTTCAGCGATCGAACCTACGATGCGGCGATGCTGTTGATGCTTGCCAGCGAGGCGTGCGATTGCGTGGAAGGCGAGGCGTTCAAGGACGCCATCACGGAGGTGCAAAACGAGCCCGGCACGGAGGTCGAGTACGACGCCGAGGAAGCCCTCCTGCTCTTGCGCGCGGGTCAGGATATCCAGTGGACCGGCGCCGCGGGCCCCCTGGAGTTCGACGAGAACAACGACGTGACGGCTCCAGGCCTGATCTGGCAGGTCAACGAGGGGCAGATCGAGGTGATCGAGACCGGCATCGTGCCCTAAGCGCGCTTGCCAACAACCACCCGGGAGGGGCGTCCCCTCCCTGGTCTTCTTTCTCTTCTTCTCACCCTCCAAGGTACAGTTTGCCCACTTGCGGGTCCTCCAAGAGCTCGTCCCCAGGCCCTTCGAAGCGCACCTCGCCCGTGTCAAGCACGATGCCTCGATCCGCGATGGCTAACCCTTTCTTGGCGTTCTGCTCGACGAGCACGATGGGCGTGCCCGTGCCCGCGATGCGTTGGATGTTCTCGAACACGTCATCGGCCAGGTTCGGCGCTAACCCCGCGCTTGGCTCATCCAGCAAGATCAGCGAGGGATCCATCATCAACGCGCGCCCCATCGCGACCATCTGGCGTTGACCCCCGCTCATGGTTCCTACGCGTTGGTCGACCCTCTCCTGGAGCACAGGGAACAGATCAAAAACGCGCGCCAGCGCGGCATCGAAATCCCCCTTGAACGTCCACGCGCCCAACTCAAGGTTCTCCATCACACTCATCGATGGGAACACGTTGCCCCGCTGCGGAACGTAACACAACCCCCGTTCAACGATGGCGTTGGGCTCCAAGCCCGTGATATCCTCCCCCTGGAACACGACGCGACCCTCCCGAGGGGAGAGCAACCCGAACACGACCTTGATGAGCGTGCTCTTGCCGGCCCCGTTGGGACCGATGATGGTCACCGTCTCCGATTCCTCCACGTGCATGCTGACCCCATGCAGGATGTCCACGTCGCTCGAGTACCCCGCCACCACGTCATGAACCTCCAACACGGGCACCTCACGACCCCCCCAGGTACGCATCGATCACGCGCTCATCCTCCCGAACCTCCTCCGGTGAACCCTCGGCCAGTTTCTTGCCTTGCGCCATCACGATGACGCGCTCACAATGCGTCATCACGGTCTCCATGTCGTGCTCGATGAGCAAGATCGTCACGCCCATCGCCTCTCGAACCTCGTGGATGCGCTCCATCAACCGCTTCGCCAGGGACGGGTTCACGCCCGCCATCGGCTCATCCAACAACAACATCTTCGGCTCCAACATCAACGCGCGCGCCAGCTCCAACAACTTCCGCTGCCCCCCCGACAACGCTCCCGCGTAATCGTGCATCACGTGCTCAAGATCGAAGAACGCCAACAACTCCTCCGCCTTGTCCCGGATGCTCGCCTCCTCCCGTTGGATGCGAGGCCGCGCGATGAACGGCACGAACGGAGCCCACACATGCTCGCCCAGTTGCCCCTTCGGGGCCAACATCGCGTTCTCTAGCACCGTCATGCGAGCAAGCGTGCGCGTCAACTGGAACGTACGAACCAACCCTTTCCTGGCAGTCTTGTACGGAGCCAACCCCTGAACCTCCTCCCCGTCGAACACGATGACCCCCTCGTCCGGTTTCGGATCCCCCGCGATGACGTTGAAGAACGTCGTCTTCCCCGCCCCGTTGGGCCCGATCAACCCCACCAACTCCCCTGGATGAATCTCCATGCTCATCCCATCCACCGCTCGAATCCCACCAAAATGTTTCACCACGCCTCGAGCACGCAACAACGGGCTAGTCACCGAGCACCATCTCCTCACGCTTCCCCAAGATGCCCTCCGGCTTGAACATCATGAACACGATCAACAACACCCCGATCAACGCCACACGGAACGCCGCCGCTTGCGAGGACGAGAACCCAAGCATCTCCTCCAAGCGGAAAAACCGCGTCATCTCGAAGATCGTGTACAAGAACAACGCCCCCAAGATCGTGCCCTTGTTGTTCCCCAACCCCCCAACCACGATGATGATCCACGCATAGAACGTGAACAACGGCATGAACGTGCGCGGACTGATGAACACCCGGTGCCACGCCAAGAACGCCCCCGCCAACGCCGCCACCGCGCTCCCCAACGCTAACGCTTGCAACTTGTACGCGAACACGTTCTTCCCCAACGCGGAAGCGACATCCTCATCCTCCCGGATCGCCCGCAACACGCGCCCATACGGAGACCGAACAAGGATCTCGTACAACGCGTACACCACCACCAACGCGCCCACCACCAACAACAACATGAACACCCGATACGCGCTCCCCGCCCCGATCAGCTCCGTCAACCACGCCAACCACGCCCACTCCCCCACAACGTCCCGAAACGGCAACGGGAACCCACGAACCCCCTGCGAACCCCCCGTCAACCACGCCTCATTCAACCACGCCCTCCGCAAAATCTCAGCGAACCCGATCGTCACGATCGCCAAATAATCCGCCCGAAGCCGCAACGTCGGCAACCCCAACAACACGCCCACCAACGCCGCCACCACCA
>PWVY01000324.1 GCA_003561665.1 Thermoplasmata archaeon | reverse complement strand
TGTTGTACACGGCCATCTGGATCAGGCACACGTTCAGGTTGTCCATGAACGTCTGAGGAACGTTGATCGGCTCGCTGCTCAAGCGCTGGATCATCTTCTGCACGCTGGACGCGTGGAAGGTGGCCATGACCGGGTGCCCGGTTTGCATCGCCTGGAAGGCCACGTTGCCTTCCGCGCCCCGGATCTCACCCACGATGATGTAGTTGGGTCTCGATCGAAGCGCGGTCTTCAACAAGTCGAACATGTCGACGTGCGTTTCGGGGGGTCCTTGTTCGCGGGTGCTGAGTTGTTGCCAGGTGGGTTGGGGGGCGCGGACTTCGGGCGTGTCTTCGGCGGTGTAGACTTTCTTTTCGGGTTGGATGAAGGGGAGGAAGGCGTTGAGGCTGGTGGTTTTGCCGCTGGCGGTTTCGCCGCAGACGAAGACGCTTTGTCCGTATTCAAGGCAAAGCCAGATGTAAGCGGCGGTGCGGGGGCTCATGGTGCCCCATTTGACGATCTGCGTGATGGATAGGGGGTCTTCCTGGAATTTTCGGATGGTGAAGCTTGAGCCTTTGAGGCTAACGTCGTCGCTGTAGACGATGTTGATGCGGCTTCCATCGGGGAGGGTGGCGTCGACGATGGGGTTGGATTCGCTGACGGGGCGTCCGATGCGTTCGCCCATGGTGCGTAGGAAGTCGTCGAGTTGTTTGAAGTCGCGGAATTTGACGTTGGTTTCCATCATGTCGAAGACTTCGTGGATGTGTCGGACGGGTTCGAGGCCGATGGCGTGGATGTCTTCGATGTAGGGGTCGCGGATGATGGGTTCCAGGGGGCCGTGATCGACGATGTCTCGGTGGATGTAGTAGAGGATGTCTTCGGCTTGTTGGGGTGTGACTTTGATGGTTCGTTTCCCGAGGACTCTCCCTAGGGGGCCGTTCGTGATCAGGTTGCCTTTGAGTGTTCCTTGTTCGGTGACTTTGTTGAAGATCTTGTCGAGGGTGGCGCGGAGTTGTTCGTTGTTTTCGGGGGGTTGTTCGTAAGGGGCGTGGACCATGATGCGTTCTCTGATTTTCTCGTAGAGTTCCCAGCTTTCTTCGTCGAGTTGTGGCTCGATGGCGGTGTACTTGACCATCGTTTGGGGGTCGCCGTGGGCATGGATGAACAGGGGGTCCCCAACGGGGTAGAGAACGTCGACGTATTCGGCGTGTTTGAGGTCTGAATCGAGGGTTGTTTGCCAGGTTGGGGAGGATCCTTTTTTGCGTGCTTCTTCGAGGTAGGTTCCCAGGTGTGCGTTGTTTTGGATGGCTTGGTCGAGGGTTGAGGCGGTGTGTTGTTGCATCTAGGCCACCGCCTTGATCTCGACGATGAACCCGGCTCCGGGTTCGACGCGGAAGGGGATCACGTCGCCGACGCTGTTGGCGGCTCGCGCGTATTTTCGGACGACGATGAACCGGTTGACTTGGTCGCCGACGCGATCGATGATGGCTTCCATGCGTACGTCTGCGGCCGTCATCAGGGCGTTCGTGTCGAGGCCTTCGAACCGTTCGGGGTCCACGGTGAGGATGAGGGTGGTGCCGGAGGCGGTGACTTGTTTCAAGCGGCGTGTAAGGTGGTCGAGCATCTTTCCGGACCCGGTGAGGTGGGGTTCAGCGAGCTTGCTGAAGGTGTCCACGATGACGACGGGTTGGGTGAGGATGGTGTGTGCTTTGAGAAGGCGGGGCATCATCTCGTGCGTGGGGACGACGTGTCCGAGGAGAGGGTGCGTGGTGACGAAGCGTAAGTCGCCTTGGATGAAGGGGTCGATGACGGGGTATCCGAGTTGCTCCATTTGGTGCAAGAACGAGGGCGTGGTGAACTCGGTGCTCACGTAGCTGACCTGTTCGTCGTTCTTCAACAGCCCATAGGCGAGTCGTTGGGAGAGCACGCTTTTGCCGGCGCCGGAGGCGCCCTCGATGATGACTAAGGCTCCTCGGGGGAGGCCTCCGCCGATTCGTTTGGCCAGTTCGTCTTGTTCTAGTTCGACTTTGTACCCGTCCATCATGCCACCCTGAACTGCATCCGGTCCGTGACGGTCCCGACGCTGACGAGGACTTCGTGGTCGCCGGGGTCTAGCTCGACGTCGACGGTGATCTCGAGAACGGTCATGGATCGCCATGCGGCGGTGTCTGCGATCACGTGGAAGGTCGCATCCCTGTGCATGCCGTTGACGAGGACGAGAGCGTCTTCGGTGACGAGCGTGCTTGAGCCGGTGTTCTTCACGTAGAGCGTGAGCGTGTTGGATGTGGGATCGTAAGGGACGTTGTTGGGGTCGTTCACGACGGTGATGCTGCTGCTCATCGCGTCCGCGATTTGGGTTCCTCGATCGCGGAGCGTGCTGGACATGTCGCCGACGACGCCGGCCATCACGCCTCCGGCGAGGCCTGCTACGCCTACGGCGGCGATGAAGAGGAGAAGGGATGATCCTACCTCGGAGGCCATGTTTGCATCACCTCAGGGTGTCCTGTAGTCACGAACGCCTTGGGGCCCGACCAGGGCGATGCTGGCGTCCCCTTCGCCTTCTGTGGTGATGGCGAGCGTTTCCCCGGGCATCCATAAGGTGGAGGTGTTGTTCTCGAGGACCTCGAACACGAGCAGGGTCTCGGGCGTGGTGAGGGTCCCGTCGACGAGCACGTTCACGTTCGAGAGGGGGATCGCGTTGCCGCCTTCGTTCGTGAAGTTGGCGTAGGTTCGATCGGGGGTCTCGGAGTATCCGTCGCTTTCGAGCGTGAACCGTTCGTTCGCGATGGCGGTTTGCCGTTCGAGGGCATCGTCGCGAGCGTGCGTCGTATCGCGAAGGGTTTCGGAGAGGGCTCCTGCGAAGATGGTTCCGGCGCCTGCCAGCGCGATGAACACGACCACGTGCGCTGCCGGCACCGAGAGTCCCATGGTGTTTCACCGGTTGAAGAACCGCTTGAGGTCCATTTGCAACGCGTCAAGCTCGGCTTTGCTGACTGGGTCTCCTTGGAGGTGTTGGATCGCGAGGAGGGAGCGTTCGTGCAGGTTCAGGTCGGCGCGCCATCCGTCCGCGTCGGTGGGTTCTTGAGCTTCCAGTCCGACGGCCACGCTGAGCACGCGGTCCTTGATGGATCGGTCGACCCATCCTAGGCCCTCGTAGTAGTCCATAAGGTCCAGGAGGCCTGCTCGGCCGACGCGTTCGATCATCAAGCCTACCCATTCCAGGAGTAGGAACCTATCGCGGAGGTTGTTGCTGGCTTGAGGAGCGGGTTCTGGACCGTTCTCGCTGAGCGTCTCGGCGAGCGTCTGGAATGCCTCCTCGTCCATCTCCTTGAGGAAGAGATCGCGGTGGTCCGCTTCCGGTGTCGGGGAGGGGGTCTCTTCTTCGATCGCGTCCGGGGAGGGTTTGGGGGGTGCAGGGGCGGGCTCATCGAAGCCTATGTTGGGGTCCTCGGTTAGCGGGTCCGATGCGAGGGAGGCCTCGGCTGGGTCGATCGGGTCCTCCTCGTTGGGGTCCCAGTTGGGGTCTCCGGCTTCGTTCTCGGTTAGGAACGGGTTGTATTCGCTGCTTACGGCTTCTGCGAGGCCGCCAAGGCGGTGGATGCGGCTTTCCATGTTCTCGAGTTTCGCTTCGAGGTCGCCACGTGCGTCTTTCACCGTTTCCACGTTGCTTTGGAGGTTGCTCATCCGGGCAGCGAGTTCCTTGAGTGTGTCTTCAAGCTCTTTGTCGCGTTGAGGCTCCGGCTCCTTCGCTGGGCTTTCATCCTCGAGCGGAGGGTCCTCTTCCTCCTCGTCTTCGGAAGATGCCTCCTCGGAGGCGGGTTCGTTTTCGTCGTCATTTTTGAACAGGGACATGCGGGAGGGCTCCTCGTGGCGCTTGACTCCAGGAGGGCCGCGGCCCCCCGTGGAGGGGGACGGGGCGCCACGAGGGCGCCCCGTCGTGTCGGTGGTTGCTCAGGCCGTACGCGTCTTAGCGCAGGATGACGTACGTTCGCTCTTCGTAGCTAGCGGGCGTGGTCCAGCCTGCCGAGATCGGGGACCCAACCTCCGGGATCAGGAGGAGGGTGACCTCGGTGCGGGTTTCGAGGGCCTCGTCGTCGGCCATCTTCAGGTGCAGGTTCACGCGGTCTCCAGCTTGGAGGACCTGCGGGTTCTCGTTGTCTTCAGAGAGTGCGATGACACAGAACCCGGAGGAGAGCTCGTTACAATCGCTCTCGTCCGTGCCAGCGTACTCCAAGTCGGCGAGATGGTCACCGCTTTGCCAGCGGAGGCTCATCTCTTCCAGGTCGACGGTGTTCGCGCCGGGCGCGAGGCTGATGGTCATGTTAACGGAGTCCATCTGGGCGGGTTCCAGCGACCTGTTGACATACCCGACAAGGTCGCGCACGAAGATGTTCGCGGAGACCTCGTCTTGGGTTTCTTGACCTGTTTGGGAGGCTTGGCGTTCGAGGTTGCCGGCTGTGCTGATGAGCACGGCGGCCGCGACGGCGGCGACGATGACGGCTGCGATGAACACGATCATCGTGCCGATGCCGATCTCGGCT
>PWVY01000327.1 GCA_003561665.1 Thermoplasmata archaeon | reverse complement strand
GGGAGGGGGTGAAGGAGAGCCCGTTGGGGGTGGCTTCGAGGCCGGTGTAGCCGCGTTGGATCAGGTCCACGGTGCCGGCCATGGCGCCCAGGTGGATGCCTTCGCTCGTGGTCCCGTTTTGGACGTCTTCGACGTCGGCGTTGAGGGCGAGTTTGAAGAGGTTCCAGGCGTCGTTGGTGGTCCATCGGGCGGCGACCCAGGCGTGCGTGATGAGGCTTAGGGTGCTGCCGTGCGTGGTGCGGTGGAGGTAGTGGTGCGTGTTCTTGGGGATGTCGACGTGTGGGTTGAAGGTGTGGCCTAAGCGTTGGAGGGTGTGGGTGAGTTCGCGGGGGCTTAGAAGATAGAAGAGCATGAGCACGTCGGCTTGTTTGCTGGCTTGGTAGTTGTTGGTGGTGTCGTTTTTGGCTTCGAGGATGCGGTCCAGGCGGAGGATGTCGCCGGGTTCAGCGTCGTGTTCGCTCCAGGGGAAGGGGGCCAGTTCGTGGTAGTGTTCGAATTGTTCGATGATGCCGTCCGGGCGGATGGGGACGTGGAGGTTGGTGCTGATGGTTTCCCACGCGTGGGGTTCGTTTGGGGTGATGGAGAGGCGTTCTTCGAGGCTGGCTCGTGGCGTGGGGGGGAGGGTTTCGAGGGCGTGGCGGGCGTGTTCTAAGCACCAGCTGGCCATGATGTTCGTGTACGCGTTGTTGTCGATGCCGGGTTCATCGTCCCAGGGGTAAGCGGTGTGGTATTCATCCGGCCCGACGACGCCGTGGATCTCGTACCCTTTGCTGGTTTCTATCGCAAGGCTGGCCCACATGCGCGCGATCTCGATGAGCATCTCGGCGCCGCGTGTTTCTAGGAACGCGGTGTCGCCGGTGACGCGTACGTATTGCACGATGTTGTACGCGATGGCGGCGTTCACGTGCCGTTGTAGGTGCGTGTGGTCGGGGACCCAGCGCCCGCTTTCCGGGTTGAGGTGAAGTTCTTGGCTTTCCTCTTGCCCGTTGGATCCGCTTTGCCATGGGAAAAGCGCGCCTTCGAGGCCTTGCTTTTGGGCGTTGCGTCGCGCCTCTTGCAGGCGTCGGTATCGGTAGAGGAGGAGGGTGCGCGTGATGCGGGGGGCGCGGAAGGTGAAAAGGGGGAGGATGAAGGCTTCATCCCAGAACACGTGCCCCCGGTAGGCTTCCCCGTGCCAACCGCGCGCGGGGATGCCCACATCCAAGTCGAGGCTGTGGAAGGAGGCGGTTTGCAACAGGTGGAAAAGGTGCAAGCGCAGGATGCGAACCGCGCGCGACTCGAAGGCTTCTTGCTGGAATGCCAAGGAGAGATCGAAGCGCGCCCACAGGTGTCGCCAGGCCAGCGCATGATCCGTGAGGGCTTGCTCGAACCGAGGAGCATCCTGAACCGATCGCGTCGCCTCCAACGCGGGCTCGCTCGTGGCCACATCGCGTCCCGTGAACACGCTTGTCAGCTTCTCCACCGTCACCGAGGAACCTTCAGGAACGGTCACTGGGAACCGTTGAGATACGGCATCCTTCATCGTGACCGTCTCTGGATCCACGCTCAACGCATCCCCGCCCTCGTTGTATGCGCGAACGCGGGACGCCATGGCCACGCGCAAGCGTGACTGGTTGGTCTCCACGACCCCACGCATCACGCCCTCCACGGGATGATCCAATGCTTGGGGGTCCAAGTGCTCGTTCTCTAACCCCTTGTAACGCTCCACGTTCGCGTTCACCACGCCCGCATCCAACCCCGCCTCAACCCTCAATGAGGCATCATCCCTCAACGGCGTGATCGTCACGCACTGACCCGCCTGGTGAGGATCATGCATGCTCACGAACCGCTCATTCTCCAACCGCAACACGCCCCCCGCCCCATCCCTGACCCGCATCACGCGGGAAAGCACGCCACAGCGAAGATCCAAACGTTTCTCGTACGCCAACAGATCCGCACGTTCCGGCCCCAACCACGAACCATCCTCCAGCCCCACTCGAAGCGATAACCAGTTGGGCATGTTCACCAGGTCCTCGTTCTCGATCACGCGCCCCCGTTTCTTGCTCTTCAACCGATTGTACCCCCCTGCCACGTACGTGCCCGGGTAATGCACGCCCCCCGCGCTCGCCTCCGGCTCTGCACCCCGCGTGCAAAACGCGCCGTTCCCCACCGTGCACAACGATTCCCGCAACCCCTGCTCTGCCGGTTCGAAGCCCTCGAACGAGACCACCCACCGGTTCACGCTGAAGCCTCCACCAACGCGTCGCCCAACGCCTCCAGGAACGAACGCACCTCCTCCGGGTCCTCCAACGCGAACGACGCGAACGTCAACCGATCCCCCGCCCCCACCACCACGCCCGTGCCCGCGTCCTCCTTGAGAGCCAAGAACGCATCCTCATCCGTCAGATCATCCCCCACGTACACCCCCCACCCCTCCCCTGGGACCTCCTCCAAGTGCTCACGAAGCACCCCCACCGCGGCCCCCTTATCCCAATCCACCCCCGGCACCAGCTCGCGCACACGCTTCCCGTACCGAACCTCAAGCAAGGGGAACGAACGATCCACCGCATCCACCACGTCCGTAACGCGCTCTCGATCCTCCCCCGGCACCGATCGATCATGCACCGCCACGCTGAACCGTTTAACCTCGATGCGCGCACCCTCAACACCCGACAACCCCTGCTTTAACATCTCCACCGCGGACGATAACGCATCCTGGAACCCCTCCCCCTCCAACGGGGAGAACCGCTCCCCATCCGGGAACACCACATCGAAACCATGGCTCCCTGCAAAACACACCCCGTCCACGCCAACACGCTCCATCACATCCTCGACATCCCGCCCGCTCACCACGGCTACAGGGCAAAGGTCCGTTAACCGTTCGATCACGACTCGCATCCCATCCAAGAGGTGCGCATCCGCATGATGCTCCACGATGGGGGATAAGGTCCCATCGAAATCCAAGAACAACAACACCTCCCTCTCCTGGGCGTTTTCGAACAAGCCCGTGGCCTCCAACGCGGACGGCAACGCGCTGGCCCGCTTAGCGGGGAGAAGCTCTACCTCGTCCAATGAGGACACGACCCAGTCCGCCCCGTAATCATCCAACCGTTTCTCATCCTCGCCACGATCCACGCCGACCACGCGGAACCCTCCCTCGCTGGCCGCGTTCACGCCCGCTTGGGAATCCTCGAACACGAACGATCTCCCCGAGGATGCACCCAACCGGTCACAAAGCTCTTGGATCGTGTCCGGAGCCGGCTTCCCAGCAAGCCCCAAACCAGCCGCCTCCTTCCCATCCACCACCGCATCGAACGAACCCGAAAGCCCCGCCGCCTCCAGCACACGCTTCGCGTTCCGGCTCGCCGAGAAAAGCCCCACCGAAAGCCCCACCTCCCGCGCCTGATCCAGCAACGTAACCGCATCCGGATACACGATCGGCCCCTCCTCGTTCAAAACCGTCAGGAAGCACTCATTCTTCGCCTCCGCCACACCCGCAAGCGTCCAATCACCTTTCTCCGCTTCCTCGTTGTCTTCCGGAAGCGCGATGCCACGCGAAGCGAAAAAGGCCCGAGCCCCCTCCAACCGGGGCTTCCCGTCGACGTAACGAACATACTCGTCTCTCTCGTCGAACGATTCGAACGGTTCACCGCTCGCTCGGGATCGCTCCTTGAGAACCTCATCGAACACCATCTTCCAGGCCTGCGCGTGAAGGCGGGCCGTTCGCGTGATGACGCCATCCAAATCGAACAACAGCGCATCCGTGCTTGGAGGATGGATCTCAACGCTCACACCGCTCATGACGCCCTCCTCCGCGAAGATGCTCCTCGACGCCTTTTCTTGTTCCCCGGGAAGGCTGTGTGGGAGAGGCGCAAGGTGCCCCACGTTTGGACCCATAGCTTAAAAGAACCCTTCCCAGCGAGGGCAACACGGTGCAGGTGGTGAATGGGGACAGGAACACCCATGAAGGTGTCATGATTCCTAGCTTCCAGTATGCGTGTTGTCATCATCGGCGCAGGCGAGGTTGGGACGATCATCGCCGACAACCTCTCCAGGGATCATGACGTGGTCGTGGTCGAACTGGATGACGAGCGCGCCAGCGAGATGATGTACAAGTACGACGTGTTGGCGATCCCTGGGGATGGGACTTCCCTCGATGTATTGGAGAGGGCCGAGGTCGGCGATGCGGATATCGTCATCGCGTGCACGAACAACGACCTCGTCAACCTGGTCACGTGCGGGACCGCGAACGTGCTCGGTGACGTGTTCACAATCGCGCGCGTGAAGGCTGCAGGGTACATGGACACGTGGAACCGGGAGAAGGGCGCCTTCGGCGTGAACGTGCTGCTGTGCTCGGATCTTCTCACGGCAGAGAACATCGTGCGCGTGATCGGCATGCCCGCGGCCATCGACGTGGATCCTTTCGCTGCGGGCCTCGTCCAGATGGCGGAGTTCGAGATCTCCGAGGAAAGCCCGGTGGCGGGTCAAACCGTGGCCGAAGCAGATCGGTTCGAGTCTCTCACGTTCGTGGGATTGTTCTCGAACG
>PWVY01000088.1 GCA_003561665.1 Thermoplasmata archaeon | reverse complement strand
GGCGAGGGTCCAGTCGCCGCTGGTGGGCGTGTTGAAGTCGAACCCGCCGGTGGCGTCATGGTCGTAGCTGATGTTCTGTGCTTCGTCGTCGCTGGGGCCTTCGATGTGGATGGTGATTTGCCCGTCGGGCGTGGTGGGGGGGTCCAGGGGGAGGGGGGGGTCGTCGGTTTGTGGCGTGGTGAAGTTGACGGTGAAGAGCACGGTGATGCTTTGGGTGCCAGGGGGGATCTCGACGGTGGTGTCCCAGCGGTCGGCGATGTCGCTTTGGTTTTCGGGCGGTGTTTGGGGGTCGAAGATGCCGGCGGGGTGGAAGTCGATGCGGTCGAGGAAGAGGGTGCGTTGCTCGTAGTCGGGTTGGGCTTCGAGGTCGTTCCAGACTCGGTCGAGGCCTCCTTCGAGGCAACCGCTGGCGGGGACCAGCAGGAGCGTGATGGCGGCGGTGAGGGCGAGGCCTCGATTCATGCGGTGTGGATGCGTGCTTGTTCCTAAATAAAGGATGGGCCTGGGCCGGCGGCTGTGGGGGGTGTCCTGTTCGTGTGCCGGGGGGGTTGGAGGGAGGCCCAATCACGTGACGGTGACTGTGTGCGTGGCGGTGGCTGCTCGATCGTCTTCGTCGAGGACGCGGAGCACGATAAGGTGCTCGCCGGGTTCGTGGAAGGTGTGCGTGATGGTGTCTCCGGTGGCTGTGGCGTCATCGCCGAGGGTCCAGTGGTGCTCCGTGAGGGGGGCTTCTCCCTCGCTGGAGTCGTCATGAAGCGTGAAGGGTTCACCTTGCGTGGTCACGTCGGGCGCGTTGATGCCTGCTTGGGGGAGGGCGGGGCAGGCGTCGTCCTCGGTGTGAGGGTCCCAGTGGACGTGGTTGTCGGTGCCGTCGTCCTTGATCCGGTCATCGATGTCTTGCGTGGAGTCCCAGTGGTTGCAGCGGGCGTCTACGGTGAGATTCGTGGTATCCTCGGCGAAGTGGAGGGCGGCTGCGTCTGTATGGAAGCGGTTGTTTTCGGCGTGTGTGCCCGTGGGTTGCTGGTTGCCTGCTTCGAGGATGAGGGCATGCCCTGGCCCTGTGATGGTTTGGGAGGTGAGAAGGGCGTCTTGGATCCCGTTGAGGTGAACGCCCGCATCCGCGATGTCCGTGAGGTGGTTACCGTGGAGTGTGGCTTTTGACCCCTCGTCGAACCGGAGGCCCGTTTGGGGGGCTTGGACCAGGTTTTCACGAACCGTGATGTCCTCGGAATCGGTCGCGTGGACACCGAGGAGGGGGTTGTGAACCTGGTTCCTGTACACGCTGACGTCGTCAACGTTGTCGAGCAGGATGGCGGGGTCGCCTTGGTTAAGCGTGTTCTGCTCGATGTTGGCATCGCTTCCATCTGTGATCTCGATGAGCGTGGCGTCGGACGTAAGCGCTTCGAGGCGGTTGTCGAGGATGGTGATCGCCGAGGGTCCCCATGCGACGATGGGACGCTCGGCGTGGATCTTGTTGGCTTCGAGACGAACCCTGTCTCCATCCATCACGAGCCCAGTGTCGGCGTGTTCGATCGTGTTCGCTTCGACCGTGTGGTCGCTTTCGCCGAAGATCCCGATGGCATGATTGCTGGCTTCCTGGATGTCGTTCCCGGCGACGTGCACACTGGGGCTTGCAACCGAGTGGATAGCCTCCCAGGCGTCCTTGATCTCGTTGTCGTGGATCTGCGGGCTTGGCGTATTGAGCAGGAAGATGCCCCTGATGCCCATATCCTCCACCCGGTTCTCGGTCACGAGCGTGCCAGGAGAGTCGAAAACCACGATCCCGTGCACACCCTGTTCAACGGTGTTCTCCTCGACGACCGTGTCCTTGGCCTCGTTCACGAGGATGCCGTCCACGGCCGTGACCGTGTTCCCGACGATGTGCGCGTTTTGCGTTCCACCAACGCTGACGCCGGTTCGCCCGTCCACGATGCGGTTATCGTTGATGGTGACGTGGTTGGCGTCGCTGGCGCGCACCCAGCCTTCTCCGAGCGTGCCCAAGGTGTTCCCCTCCACGGTCACGTTGTGAGCTTCCTGCAGGTCCACGGAGGGCACGGAAGCGTGCGCGCCGGCCGCCATCACGTTGAACCCTTGCACGCGGTTGTCCTGAATCGTTACGTGCGCGTCAGTACCCTCGATGCGGATAAACGGCGTCTTCCAACCCTCGATCACGTACGGATCCTCGCTCGTTCCGCTTCCTGTGACGACACCGCTTCCAGGCCGGAACTCACCGTCCCGTTCGAACCCGGTGGGGCCTTCGTCCTCGACGATGACGATGGGGGGATGCGTCGCGTGGTCCTCATCCCCTGATGCCAGGGTGGGCGCGTCGAAGCCAAGGGTCCCGCCAGCGAGCAGGAGCGCGGCGGCTGCTGTGATCAAGAGCGTGGCAGGGTAGAGGATGCGTGTGTCCAAGCCTACGGCCTCCCGGAGCGCCCCAGGCGGTGGTGAGTGGAAGAGGTTTGCGGTGCTAGGGCCGCGGTGAACGCGGGTTCACACGTCGGCGTAGTAGTATTCGCCGGCGCGTTGTTGTTCCCGGTCTTTGGTGCTGCCGGGTTTGTTGACGCGGGGGCGTTTGGTTTCTTTGTCGCGGCGGAAGGTGACGTTCACGTTGGAGAGGAACCGGTTCATGCCTTCGCGCATGTCGAGGGGGCCGTGGCTTTCACCGTGTTGCCCGGGCTCGCCTTCGAACACCATCAGGCTGTCCGCGATGAGGTCGATGAAGTACACGTCGTGGTCGACGACGAGCGCGCTTGTGCCGCGTTTCTCCATGACGCGACGGATGGCTTTCGCGACGAGCATGCGTTGGTTGACGTCGAGGAACGCGCTGGGTTCATCCAAGAGGTACAGGTGCGCATCGCGTCCAAGGCATAGAGCGCATGCGACGCGTTGGAGTTCGCCGCCGCTTAGGTCGTTGACGTGCTTGCTGAGCAGGTCTTCGAGTTGGAGGGGGCGTTTGACCTCGTGTTGGAAGAAGGGGTCTTCCCAGTCGTTGCCCATGGTGGTGTAGAGGAGGGCTTCGACGGTGCCGTCGAAGTCGCCTTTCACGTATTGGGGCTTGTAGCTAACTTGCACGTTCACGTCCAGGGTCCCGTTGGTGGGTTCGTGCGCGCCGGCGAGCATCTTGACGAGGGTGGTTTTCCCGATGCCGTTGGGGCCAAGCACGCCGACGACTTCGCCCACATCAAGCGTGCCGCCGTCGGTTCGGAAGGTGAACTCGTCCTCGCCGTAGGTTTTCTCAAGCGCGCCGTAGGAGAGGAGCTCTTTGCGTTCGCGCGCGGAGCGTGGAGGGTGAGCGGTGAACTCGATGCTTTCCTCGCGGATTCGCACGTTCTCTTCAGGGAGGAAGCCTTCCAGGTACGCGTTGATGGCGGTGCGGGATCCTCGAGGGAGGCCCATGATGCCGTAGGCGGCTTGTTCCCCGTACATGACGTGCACTTGATCGCTGAGCAGGTCAAGGATGGCCAAATCGTGCTCGACGACGAGGACGCTTGTCCCTTCTTGCTCGCCTAGCTCGCGGATCAGGCGCGCGGTTGCAAGGCGCTGGCGAACGTCGAGGTAACTGGAGGGTTCGTCGAACACGTACACGTCCGCGTCTTTGAGCACGGTGGCTGCGACGGCAACACGTTGCAGTTCGCCCCCGCTTAGGGTTCCGAGTTCAGCGTCGAGGGTGTGCGTGATCTCGAGGGTTTCGACGACGTGGTCGAGGGTGCCGCGCTCGTTGACGCTCTCGAGCAGATCTTGCACGTTCCCTTCCACGACTTTGGGGAGCTTGTCCACGTACTGGGGTTTGGTGGAGACGCGGAGGTTGCCTTGCGCGACGCGTTCGAGGTGGCCGTGGATCTCGGTTCCTTTGTAGGCCTCGAGCACGGCCTCCCACGTGGGGTCTTGATCCCAGTCGCCCAGGTTGGGGATTTGGTTCCCGTTGAGGAAGGAGAGCGCGGTGCTTTTCCCGATGCCGTTGGGACCAAGCAGTCCCACGATCTCGCCGGGTTGGGGGACGGGCAGGCGGAAAAGCCGGAAGGCGTTCTCGCCGTACTGGTGAACGAGGTCTTCTTCAAGCTCGTCGGGAAGGTTGATGATGTCGATGGCGTCGAAGGGGCATTTGTTCACGCAGATGCCGCAACCGATGCACAGTTCCTCGCTGATGACGGGTTGGTCCCCGGGTTCTTCATGGTAGATGGTTTCGGGGACGCCGGCGCGGACCTTCGGGCAGTAGCTGATGCACTCGTAACTGCATTTCTTGGGCTTGCAGCGGTCTTGGTCGAGGACGGCGACGCGCACGGTGCCCCATGGTAGTCGAGGCTTGCTTTAAAGGCTTGTGAGGGAGGGTGCACGCATCGATACGAGGGTGTTGGCCCGTTTGGGGCGTTTTGGACCCGGTGCGTTGTGGAACCGTCGGAGGGGTTGTGTTCGTGGGGGTGGGGAGGGTTCGTTGGGTATGCGGTCTGCTTTACTGGGCGGTGTCTTGGCCGTTCTCGCGGTGGGATTGAGCGAGGCGTGGGCGGGCGGGGATGCGTTACGGTTGCTAGAG
>PWVY01000086.1 GCA_003561665.1 Thermoplasmata archaeon | reverse complement strand
CTCATCCAACACATCCCACCCCAACACCGGCACCGCCACAACGAACGCCACCACCCCCAACACCAAACTCACACCCCCGTGAAATGCACCCTCAACGAACAACGGCGCATACCACTCCGCGCTCGCCACCACGAACACCACACGAGCCAAATTAAACGCCAACGCAGCAAAAACCCCCACCACGAAGGCCACAACCAACCGCCCCAACGACGCACCCCCATGCACCCCCACCATCCCCACCAACGCCACCGTCGCCAACACACTCGACAACCCCACACACACCGGCTCCACCAAGAACGTGAAACCCGCCGTCTCCAACGTGAACACATCACGCACCACCCCCACCCCCAACCCATTCAACACCCACGTACTTGACACCGCTACCCACCCCTGCGCACGAAGCATGAACGCATCAAACAACGGCGGCGGCGCCGACAACACCACCAACCCCGCCGCCACCAACCCACCCGGCACCGCCCCACGCTCCAACGCCACCAACCCCAACGCACCCCCCACCGCCCACAACGAGGCCCACACCACACCCAACGCCCACCCCACCACGACCAAACCACACGTCACAACGAACAACCCACCACGCGCCCAAACTGGCCCTGCATTTCCCCGTGGCCGCGTCGCCACCCAAGCCACAGCCCACGGAACCAACAAGAACCCCAAGCTGAAGATCGGATCACTCGTCCACAAATGAAGTGCCTTCGGCAACGCCAAAACAACGCTCAAAGCCACGAGGAACCAAACAGGCTCATCGCGGAAAACGGAGCGACTGGCCCTACCGTGCTTCGGCTCTTCTCCTGAATCTGGGGAATGGCCTTCAGAAAGAGGCCCAGATGTAACCCCAGTAGAGCCCTTCGCCATGGGTTCTCCATCCGACGTTCAACGATTCAACGTTTGGGGTTCATTCCCTCCCCGCATCATCTATTCACCGTCACGTCGAATCTCTCGGAGCCACTGTAGCGTCCACGTTGTAACCCTGGATGGCTTCAGATAGTTTTTATGCGAATAGCTCCTTCTTACAGTGGAGGAAGAGTCATGGGAGTGCTACAAACCAACGGAGTCAAACTTGGGCTGTTCACGTTATCGATTGTTGCTTTGCTCACCATTGCAGGGGGTGCGGGAGCATCCAATGTTTTGAATGGGACCATCGATGATGGTGAAGCAGGGGTAGGGGATGCGACTGTGAACGTAACCCTTCTTATTCCCGAAAACCCCATCGACTCAGGCTTCGCACACCAGAATGAGACACAGACCGTTGCGGAGTCTGATGGGGATAAGGAGGTGGGCTTCTATGAGATTACGGAACTCCCAGCTGGAAAATACCTTATCCGGGTCTCCCATGAGGATTATCAATCCTACACGAGCCTCGTAACCATCGAGGACGATACCGAACAAGGTGCAAGCCTTGTCGAACTCGGTTCTATCGAAGGTGTCATCTTCCAAGGCAACTCCGAGACGGGAGGCATCGATAATGCGACGGTGCTTGCCGTTTCACCAGATGTTCCGGTTGATGTCTCTGCTGATGGTGTAGCAGGCGACATTCCGCCCGAGAATATCGTTTCAGAAACAGAGACGAACGAAGAGGGCGAGTATGCGTTCGATGATCTTGCCCCCGGTGAGTATCTGCTCGTGGCATTATCATCACAGGATCGGGACGGTGAAGATGGTGTGTTCTACGGGGTTATGGATACCGAGGTTGAGTCTGGTGAGACCACGACGCAGCACATCCGCATGAACTCGGTTCTGAACCTACTGAATTTCGTCCCGGCCCCATAAGCGATCGGTCTGACTAACCGACTGATGCCTCTGTAGGCAGTTACTGTTCAGTATCCTCGTGGGGACGAGAAACCACTAAGAAAGGATCGTACGGTTCGGCGAAGGGTTCTTAAGCATTCAGAAGAACTCGGCCATGATGTTCCATCCGAGGCGGGAGGCCACCTGGAGTATAGGATTAATCATCGGACTAACCCTTACCGTGAGCACATTGCTACTGGCGATGCCCTCTGCGGGTGCTCAAGAGAGCCAGACGTGGAATTTCACAAGCCAGGACCATGCGGTCCTGGATTCCCCGAACTGTGATGAGGATTCTGGCTTCTGCTTGATGGAAAAGGACACGTCAGGGGTCACGGAGGATGTCACGCTTGAGGAAGAGCAAGTTATGACGTGGGTCGCTTCGGAACCCGTTGAGATTGACTCTGTCGATTTCCAACAAGCAGAATGGACTCTGACACTGGACTGCGAGGAAGGTATTACGATCACAGGCCAGGGGACCGTAAATCTTGGCGCCATCGATAGTGAAGGGACTTTCGTCGGAGCTGGTGAGTCCGCCTATGATTGCACAGAGGACGAGGTCAGCATTACGCCTAATGATGATTTCGAAATATCAAACGGCGAATATCTTGCAATCCAGTTCGAACTTGACGCCTTCAGTGTTACAGGAACGTATACTCATACCTTCATCACTGAGAACATGGGGCTTTCCTCACCTAGCACGGACCCGGGATATCCGGTCTGGGAGGTCAGTTCCGCTGGCCTGCTTGGCGTTGGTCTTCTTGGAATAGCGCTCATTGCACGCCGAAGATAAGCCCCACCGCCCCTTGAGGAAGGCGAGCCCACGCCTGAATCTGTCTCCGCGTGACTTGGTTCAAGGACTCGATGATTGATGACCACGCCTCCGCTCCCCATCGTGGATCTCACCGCCTTCTCTCTCCTTTTCCTCCTCATCCTGACTCTCCACGCTCTACGCGTACAAACCCGGCCCACCCCCGAGGACCGGCCACCCGAGGATCACGACCCCAACCACGACGCTCTTCTTGACCGCGCCTACCACGCGGGCGCCTGGATCACGCTCTGGTTCGGCGCCGCGCTAGCCCTACGCATCATCGGCTTCGTATGAACCCCACCTCGCCTACGTTGCTTGGCTTGCCAAAGGCGAAAGCCAAGCGATGGTCTCTTCGATCTCGCTCATCCACCCGTCAAGCCAGGGTTTCCCTCCCTTGCAGACCGAGCCTTTGAACCCTTGCACCGAGGAGGCCTCCGCCCCGAGGATGCGCAGAGTTTCCAACGTCCCATCCACGTAGCGAGCAACCTTCTCACGTCCCCCGATCCGGCTTAGCTTCTCTTCCACCTTCCCAAGGTCAGCTTCGTCAAGGTGGCGTAATGCGATGAGATCGTAGACATCCTTGAACCGCTCTCGGCCGAACCCGTCATGGCGCGTCGTGGCGAGGATCTTGTCCGCGACGAGATCATGCACACTGCTCGTCGGCACCTTCACCTCCTCTCGCGGGGTTAAGCGGGATTGAGGGAAGAACCGTACCGGCAGCGTGAGGGGTTCAAGCGCGGGCATCTCATGGTGGCCGTAGTTGATTTGCACGCGCGAGAGGCGCCCTTGCACGCGGATCGGTTCCTCCAATTGTGGGTACGTGTGGGGATGAAGCTCGACCTGCTCGTCGAAGGGCGTGGGGAGCACGCGGCGGAACTCGATGGTCTGATAGCGCTCTTGATGGTCAGCCTCATAGAAGCGTCCAAACGTGACGCCCTCGATGTCGACCAGGGCGGATGCGTCTGTTAGGCGTGCGTTGATGTCTTGGATGGCTTCGCGGAGGATCTCGACGTGTGGGGTCGTGCTGTTGAAGTCAAGGTCCGTGCTGATGCGTTGCACGTCAGGAGGGAGGAGGGATTGGATCGCGGTCCCGCCTTTCCATACGAGGGGAGCCTCGTCGCTTAGCGCATGGAGCGTGTCGAGGTGAAGCACCATCACGTACACGCCCGTGGCCGGGACCTGGTAGTATCGGGCAAGGTCCTCGAGCACGGGGCGGTGAACCGTTTCACGATCCAGCACCGGCAAGGTCTCTAAGAGGGCAGTCTTCTGGGCGGGGGAGAGGATGATGCGCTTCATGGTCCTCCTCGAACCGTGTTCAAGGCGTTCTCCAACGCGCGGGCCTCGTCCGAGTCTAGATTGCTTGGGGGATCGTCTAGGCGTCCTTTGGCGTAGTCGACCACGCTCGAAATGTCGAAGGGCACGGTCGTGGTTTGCACGGCCTCCTCCAAGCGGGGCATCGCGTCTTCTGCGAACTCGTCAAGCGCTTGGACGAGAAGCAGGAATGCGCCGTAGCGAGGGAAGGTATCATCGGCGAGGCATTGGACGACGCCGAGCTCGGGTTTCGCCACGAAGCAGGGCTCATCGTCGACGGTCGCATCCTCTTCGACCAGGCCTCGGATCTTCTCGGTCTCATGGAGGGTGACATCGTAGGGCGTGAGCTGTTGGAGCGGTTTCACCCAAGCCTCATCGCGAGGAGCCAGTCCCTTCACGTACAAATCGCATCGATCCGAGTGGAAGTCGATCGGTTGCAGAACGCGCGTGGCCGCGACGTAGCCCCCGACGTAGTACCGTTCACCGAACCGGTCGTTGGCCGCACGGATCACGGTCCGAAGCAGATGCCCGTGACCACGAAGCGCAACGAACCGATCAAGAGTCTCCACAACCGGCTCATACAGGGGACTCTCCGGGTCAAGCTGAACGCGATGATCACGCTCGATGCGGACGATGTCCAACGCTTGGAACGCTTGAACGATCTT
>PWVY01000340.1 GCA_003561665.1 Thermoplasmata archaeon | reverse complement strand
GCGAACGGTATGGGGCGGTTCGCCACTATCATCGGACTCATCGCTCTCACATATCTTCTAAGCCAGAGAACCACGGAAAGGAAATGGGTGTGGGGGCTGGTGATGATTCCAGTCCTTGCAATCCTCTTGGCAACCGTCTCTCGGTCCTCCCTTTTCGGGTTCACCGCCGCCGCGCTGGTCGTCCTCTATCTCCAACGCGGCTGGAAAACAACGGGCACCCTTCTTGCAGGGATTGGCCTTGGAGGCCTGATCCTTGGCTTCCATGAGTTGGCGCTTGCATACCTCGAGCGAGGGGACAGTGCCGAACGAATCCTATCCTTCTCCGGCCGGACCCACTTCTGGACCGAAGCCATCGGAATGATCCCTTCTTCACCTTTGATTGGGTTTGGATTCTGGGCCGACCGCCTCCTCCTCCCAGACCATCTCCATAACGCATGGGTCCAAGCGCTCTTCACCGCTGGTATACCAGGCCTCCTCCTTTTCGCCGGGGCTTGGGCTTGGACTGGAACCCAGATCCATAAGCTCGGTTTCCTCGATCGTTTCGAGAACCACGCTCCACACCAACGGACCCTACTCGTTCAAGTCAGCGCCGTCTTCGTTTTCCTCCTTATCCGAAGCATTCCCGAATCCACAGGAGCCTTCTTCGGTGTCGATCTCCTCATCCTTATCCCAATAATGGCCTATGTCCACACCACTCATGGCCAGGGGAACAAAGCTGATCAGTCGAACGATCGAGAATCAATTCTCGCCTGTGCATATGCCTGTGCTCCACCTGGATCCCCAACCTTCCATGGAGGAGAGGAACAGCTAGGATGGCAACTAACCAAAGAGATAGCCAAGAAGCGAACGGTTCACGTGATAGTCTCGGAAGAACACCGAGAAAGCATCGAGGCCCATACCGAAGGGGAACTCGGGAACCGGATTTTCCACTACGTAGGCCTTCCAAATTGGATGAGTTGGATGAGACGCCATCAAGGCGGAATCCAACTCTATGCATACATATGGCAAATCCGCGCCTACTTCACCGCAAGGAGCCTGGCCAAAGACCACGACTTTGCGCTTTTCCACCATATCACCTACGCCAACGACTGGATGGCAAGCCATACCGGAGCGCTCATCGATCTCCCATATGTACGGGGACCTGGGGGAGGAGCCCACGAAATACCCGCAGCCTTCCAAAAAGGTCGCGGGTTCAAGTTCCGTTCAGGTCAAAGGCTTCGAAACTATCTACAGCGTCTCTTCCGATGGGATCCGTTCTTCCTCATCGGTCAAGAACGCGCTCACACTCTCTTCGTTTGTAACAAAGAATCATACGAAGAACTCCGACCCGAATGGCAAGAGAAAGCCAAGATTCTCCCCGTCGTCGGTGTCGACCACTGGCGACCATCCGATACCTTGCGCACAGAGAAGAACGGCGAATTCACCATCGCCACCGCCGGGACCCTTCGCCCCGTCAAGACCTTCGACCTCGCCCTCGAAACCTTCGCCCACCTCGATCAAGATCGAGACTCCCAACTCATCCTCATCGGAGATGGCCCTGAACGAGAACGACTCACCAAGAGAGCACATGATCTTGGCATCCACGGGAAGGTTCAATTCGAAGGATGGCTCGACCACGACCAACTCCTCTCCAAGGTAGCAAACGCGGATGCATTCCTCTTCACCAGCCTAAGAGATGGGGGCGGCGCAGTCGTTGCCGAAGCCATGGCCACAGGGACCCCAGTCGTCTGCTTCGACCACGCTGGCCCCGGTCTCTTAGTGGACGAGGAAAGCGGCATCAAGGTTCCACCAAAAGACCCCGAAAACTCTCTCAAAGAGATGGCAAGGGCTCTCGAAGCCCTCCAAGAAAACGAAACCTTCCGGGAGAAGGTCTCCAAGAACGCCCGAGAACGAGCAATCACGGAGTTCTCTTGGATGAAACACGGCGAACTAATTGAACAAACCTACCAAGAGATTATTGGCCGCCCGATGGAGGAAACATGAAGCAAACCTATCCCCTCGTGGGAACAGAAGTATCGGCAACCACGTTCGGGGGCGCCCTCGACGCGTTCGAAGCAACCATCGAAGCCGAGGAACGAACCTACGCGTGCTTTTGCACGGTGAATATGCTCATGCAAGCCCGCCAGGACAAGGGGCTCCGCACGGCTGTTGACGAGGCTGGCCTCGTCGTGCCGGATGGGATGCCCCTGGTCCGCATGGGGAAAAAACGGGCCCAGGAACCGGTCGGACGTGTGCGAGCGGCTGACTTCGTTGACGCTCTCGCCAAACGATCCCAACACACCGGGCATCGGCACTACTTTTACGGTGGCGCCGAAGGCGTCCCCGACGCTATGGCTGAAAAGCTCCAACAACGCTACTCCGACCTCCAAGTCGCAGGCACCTACTCGCCGCCCTTCCGTCCCTTAACCAAGAAGGAAGACGAGGAGGTTGTTCAACGCATCAACAAGACCAACCCCGACGTTGTGTGGGTGGGGCTTGGATGCCCTAAGCAAGAGAAATGGATGAACGATCACTTGGGCCGCATCGAGGCGCCCATCATGGCGGGCGTAGGTGCTGCGTTTGACTTCATCAGCGGGAACAAGCCCGACGTTCCGGCACCGTTCAAAGAGAACTTCGAATGGCTCTGGCGCTTCATGACGGAACCCAGGCGCCTTTGGCCACGAGTCATCAAAGAAGGCCCCCAATTCCTCACCCTTCTCGCCAAGGAGGAACTCACCGAGCCCCTTCCCACGAACAACGGGGACCGTTAACGTTCCGTCAACAAGCGTTCAAGCTCTTTCTCCACGCGCGCGGCATCCTTCGTTCCCGTGTACCACTCGATCGTGCGCGCCAGCCCCTCTTCCAACCCGATCGAAGGCTCCCACCCCAACACGTCCCGACTCCGGGAACAATCCGCGCGACGATCAATCACGCCCACGGGCTTCTCCGTCAACCGATCGATCTCGTCCGGTTCCCATCCCATCCGGTCGAAGATCTCCGCTATGACCTCGTTGATGCTCCACGAGGTCTCCAACCCGATGTTCACGGGTGAACCGTCCGTCACGTTCTCGCCCGTTCGGATCAACCCCTCCGCCGTATCCTCCACGAACGTGAAGTTGCGCTTCTGAGAACCATCCCCCCACACCTCGAAGGGGTCCTGCTTGACGAACGCTTTCGCGATCAACGCCACGATCGCGTGCGTCTCGTTCTCCCGGGGACCGTACGCCGTGAAGATGCGACCCGCGCTCGTCGCCAACCCATGCTGCTCATGGTACGCACGACACGACAACTCCCCCATCAACTTCGCCCACCCATACGCCTCATCCGCAAACGCCCCCCCACGCTCCGAGAAACTCACCATCCCCTCCTCCAACGGGGCACTCCCCACCTCCATCTGCAAATCCGTCGGATACGCACAAGCGCTCGACGCGAAACACACCCGATCCACGCCATGCTTCACGCTTGCATCCAACACGAGCTGATCCATCGCCATGTTCATCGCGCAATCCGCCGGATGCGTCGCGATGTACCCACGCCCCCCATGCCTGGCAGCCAAATGGAACACGACGCTCGGCTCGAAATCCCCGAACACGCGATCCACCTCCCCCTTCACCGTCACATCGCTCTCCACCACGGACAACTCATCATGTTCCTTCTCCAAACGGTCCGTTACATCCCGAAGACCGCTGGAGAAATCATCCACGATCAACACGCGGCTACCCCGCTCGAGGAGCTTCTCGACCAAGTGCGTCCCGATGAAAGACGCTCCACCCGTCACGAGCACACGCCGGTCCGCATAGAACCCCGTTGACATCTCGCCAACCCACCCGAAGGCACCGCTTAAACATGCCGGTCAACGGCCCCCAGACCCCACACAGAACAGGGAGAGCTTGGAACCGATGCAAGAACCCCCCGATCACGTCCCCTGGAAACGCCACCTCCTCCTGGCCCTGATCGGTCTTGCCCTGATCCTCCTCTACGTCTACACCGCCAACCCCGCCCAAGTCCTCGACGCCATCCAACGCGTCAACACCCCCACCCTCCTCGCCGCCACCACGCTTGGCCTCCTCGCCATGATCCCCCGCGTTTGGAGCCTCAAGCACCTCTCAAGAAGCTCCACGCACCCCCTCACCACGAAACAAAGCACGCAAGCCGCGCTCGGCTCCAACACCCTCAACCTCCTCCTCCCCGTGCGCCTGGGCGACGCCATGCTCATCGCATCCCTCTCCCGCGAAAACGACACCGCCACAACGACCGGGCTCATCCTCTCCTGGCGAGCCCTCAGCCTCCTATCCCTTGCACTCCTCGCTGTGGTAACGCTCACCTTCGCCGCGTTTTTCCCCAACGCCGGCCTCACGACCCTCACCATCGCCCTCCTCGTCGCCCTCACAGCAAGCGCCCTCACCGCAACCCTCCTCCCCGCCGCCACCAAGACCCTACGAACCCTCGCCTCCCGAATCGGGAACCACCTCGAAACCCGCCTCCAACGAACCCAAGCCTGGATCAAAAACCTCCTCCAAACCCTCCAACACGCCACCAACCCACGCCACGCCACAACCCCAACCATCGCGCTCACCCTCGTCTGGGTCGCGGACATCGCGCTCGTCGCCATCTTCATCCTAG
>PWVY01000111.1 GCA_003561665.1 Thermoplasmata archaeon | reverse complement strand
CCTGGCTGGGTTCGCTGGGATCGCGCAAGCGCAAGCCGAACCTGTGGACGTGAGCGTGGATGCGGTGGCGGATGGGGAGCCGCTGGATGTTGTCTTCCCGGGTCAAGCCATCTCTGTGTTCGCGAACGTGACGGTTCCGGAGGATGAGGCGTATCGGGCGTTCTTGAACGTGTCGTTGGACGAGGAACCGGTGGCCGGGGACATGGAGGAGGCTCAGGAGGGCCTCATCGAGGTGGACACGTGGTTCGCTGCTCCAGAGGACGAAGGAGAGCATACGCTGGGGTGGACCGTCACGGTGCAATCTCAGGAGGAGGATGGAGCTTGGGTCACCGAGCAGGAGGAGCAAGGCACGGTGACGTTCACGGTGGAGGAGCGTGCTCCGCCAAGCCCCGAGGAGGTGATGGTTGATGTGGACATCCTGGGAGGGGATGAGGCAGGAGTGTTCACACCGGGCGAGCAAGTGCTCGTGAGAGCGAACGTGACGACGCCTGAGCGTGCCCAAACCGCGTGGCAAGGCACCGTTTCCATCCTCCAGGATGGCGATGTGATCGCGGAGGCGCAGCATCAACGATCCGGGGAGGGCTTGATCGAGTTGCCCGTCCAGTTCCGTGCGCCCGTCGAGGAGGATGAACACGCGTTCGCGTGGAGCGTCGTGGTGGAGTACCAGGATACGAACGTTGAAGCATCACCGTGGGAGGGGGTGCTTGAGGAGGAGGAAGCGTTCACGCTGACCGTAGAGAGCCCCGTTGCGCCCCCGGCACCTTTCCCGTGGGTGTGGGTGCTCCTGGTGGGTGCGTTGCTTGCAGGGGGCGCTGGCGCGGCGTACTGGTGGACCCAACGGGATCGTCAGATCCGCGGGCATGCGCGAAGCCAAGCGATGCAGGATCTTGAAGGGGAGAGCTTCGAGCAACCGGCGGCTCGCGAGCCGGAGGTTCACCCGCAGGTGAAGATCTTGGAAGCACGTGAGGAGGACCTTCGGCGCATGATCGAGCTGGCTCGGGAGCGCCATGAGGCGGGGGATCTCACCGAGCATCAGTACAAGACCATCCGCGAGCGTAAGGAAGCTGAGCTTGAGGAAGTTCAGGCTGAGATGGACGAGTACCGGTAACCTCCCCGTGGTGCGTGAACCGAATCCGGGTTCCTTAAGTACCCCCGTTGTCCCTCACTCCTGAGAGGGACCAGGATGGGATTGTTCACCCGCAGCAAGGATGAGAACGCGTCGTTAGCTGATCAAGAGTTCGTTGACCTTCGTGACCACGAGGCCCCCACTTCGAGCGAGGCGCCGTTCAACGTGCGCGTCGCCGAGATGCATCGGGTCGAGGATCTGAAAGCCCTGAGCGGGCTCGTGTACGATGGGGACATGCTCTTGATCGACCTTCACCACATGGAGGGGGACGAGGTCGCGCTTCGGCGTGTGACCAAGGAGTTCAAGAAGATCGCTGAAGACGTCAACGGGGATGTCGCTGGCGTGGGCGAGGATCTTTTGCTCGTTTCACCCACGGGCGTGAAGGTGGACCGGAGCAAGGTGCGCGTTCAACGCTGACCGCGAACGAGCAGGCTCGAACCCTCAGCGTTGGGGGCGTGCTTAATCGCCTTCCGCGATGGGGAATAGCCCCCAAGCCAGCGCGAGGACGGCCGCGAGTGCGAACAGGATGGGCATCCACACGGGCACGTTCACGGGCGCGTTGAGGATCAACGCGAGGCTGGTGATGCCTGCACCCAGCGCGAAGCTTGCAGGGACCCAGATGCGGAAGAACGTGGGGGAGAGCACCATCTTGGCTCGCCAGGTGGTCGCCCATACGCCGCCCCAGTCGACGGCGTGATGGTTCTCCTCGAGCGCGTGGAGGCCTTCCTTGACGCGTTCCTCGCTCCAGTCTAGTTTGCGGGCAAGCCCCGTGACGGTGTTGGGGGTCTCATCCAGGGCGAGCAGGAGCGGATCCTCGTCGAGGTTCGTCAAAACCAGTCCTCCAGGGACGCTTGCGAGGGGCGGCCTTTGAGTTCGTCCGCGTCCACGCCGAAGTATGCGAGCACGCGAAGGGCGGCGGGGAGGACTTGGTTCTCGATGTAGTACGCGCTGTCCACGGTCTCGTTGTCGGTCATGAAGTCGACCAGGCGAGCGCGATCGCTGATGAGGTCCGAGGAGTCCTCGACGATGACGTACCCGACCTTGGTGCCGACGGGGGCTTGGAAGCCGGGTTCGCGTTCCATGGCTTTCTCGACGGCTAACGCGTGGGGTTGTTTGCCTTCGTAATCGTCCGGGTCGCGGTTGAGGGTCTTGTGGATCAACAACGCATCCAACGGCACGCGGCCTTCGCGCAAGTCCTCGATGGCTTCTTGAGCCATGCGCGTGGCTTCTTCGGGGTCTTGCTTGGTGAGGAGGGTCTCGATGATGCGGCGTTGGGTGTCTTTGGCGTACGAGCACCAGTCGCCGCGTCGGACCTCGAGCCCGCGGATGATGGTGGCGCCGTCCGTGGTGCGGCCGGCGTAGCGTTTCTTGGCGCCGGTGAAGAAGAGCGTCTCGAACGTGGCTTCCACTTCGAGCTCGATGGGAAGGTCCTCGTTGACGCTCTTCGTGAAGGAGGGGACCGTGGGGCCGTCGAGGACCATGATCGAGTCTGTGTCCCCGTAGAGCACGTTCAGGTCGTGATCTCGTGCCATGTCGAGGACGCGTTGGATGAAGTGTCGTCCCCAGGCGGTGGTGGCTTCGGCGCAGGGTACGCTTTGCCAGCGGGCGCCGGTCCAGCCCATGTACCCGTAGAAGGCGTTCGTGAGCACTTTGATGGCTTGCTCTTCGACTTTGAGGTTCTTGTATGCTTGCGAGGCAGGGTCAAGCTCGTGCATGCGCTGTTTGAGGTCGGTGCGTTGGTCGATGAGTTCTTGGAGCAGGCGTTTGAAGAAGCCGTCGGGTTCGGTGCGGAAGCGGTGCCCGACATCCGGCGCGGTGTGCACGTCCGCGGGGGTGGTCTCGTCGGGGGGGATGTAGGTGTCGGGGCTGACGTTGTAGGCGACCATGATGCTGGGGTACATGCTGGAGAAGTCGAGGTACACGACGTCCTCGTGGATGCCGGCGGGGGGTTCGAGGACGACGCCGCCTTCGTATTGGGTGGAGCCGTGGTGTTGGTTCTTGTCGGGGGCGATGATGCCGCGTTTGTGGGCTTCGCCGAGCAGGTACCAGTCGGCTTGGCGCCCGCGACCCATGCGGGAGCCGTCCGTGAGGTCTTGGTAGGTGCGTTGGCAAAGGCCGATTTGTAGGCCGAGGAGGTTCTGGGTGATGCCGAGCGCGCTTTTGGCGTCGTTGATGGCGTAGGCCAAGAGTTCTTCGCGGCGGGTGGGGTCGTCCCAGATCTGCGCCATGTTCTGGGCTTCCAAATCGAAGGTGTCGACGTCGATGCCAAGGTGCTCGGCGACGCGTTCGAGCGTTTTGACTTTCACGTTGGGCAAGTCGCGTTGGGCCATCCGGTAGCCGTCCATGTTGGCGCGTCCGGTGATGCGCACGGCGTTGGTTCGGCCGGCTTGCCGGATTTGCGGGGGGCTGCCGTCGCGTCCTACGCGCAGGTCGAACCCGTGGTGTTTGGCGCGGTCGACGAGGTAGGGCCAGTCGAACTTGTCCCCGTTGTATGTGGTGATCACATCGGGGTCCAAGTCGCGGATGCGTTTGGCAAGGGTCGCGACGAGTTTCCTGTCGTCTTCGTCGTCGCCTTTGGTGAGGATCTCTTCGTTGCCGTGGTTGTCCGCGAGGGTGGCGACGACGATGGGGTCCGTCTCGGGATTGGGGGTGACGTGGGGGTTGTAGACCTCCAGGTCGAAGGCGAGGATGTGCAGGTCGATGTCTTCCTCGGGGTTTTGCGTGATCTCTTGGGCGTTGTGTTCGCCGGGTTGTGTGGGGCTTGGTTCGGTCTGGACGGTGGTCCAGGTCAGGGGCGTGATCTCGTGGTCGATGAGGTAGCGGTTGGCGAAGAGCACGTCGTCTTCGCGCGTGCTTTGGATGCTCTCGTGTCGTGCGATGGCGGTTCGGAGCTTGGGGACCTCTTGGGGGTGCTTGGTGGTGATTTTGAGCACCGTGACGTTTTCGAGGTTCTCGGTGCGCGTGACGGTTTCGACGCGTTTGGGGGATGCGCCGCCGGCTTCGATGCGCTCGATGCTCTTGCATACGTCTTCGGGGTCGTGTCCTTGGTGGGGGACGGCGTAGAAGTAGGGTTCGAACCCGGGCGCGTGCACGACGCGTGCCCCTTGGGGGGTGGTGATCCAAAGGCGGATGGTGGCTTCGTTGCCGATGGTCACGTAGTCGGTCGATAGGAGGATGCCTTCGACCGTCGTGGCCTTGTCCCCGCTCGTGGTCATCGGGGCTTGGTGAACGCAGCTCACCGTATAGAAGCTGCGTCCATCAGGCGCGCTATCCACCGTACTCGTGCATGGCGGTTCCGGCCCAGGGGCTTGGATCAGGGAAGGGATCGTCGGCGTGTTTGTACACGATCATGTACGACATGCCGCTGATCATGGGGTGGTGAAGGCCTCGGTCGGCGGGGGCAGGCTCGTCCTCGGGATCCATCGGATCCCACATGAGGATGTGGATCTCGTACCCATCACCGGCCTCGTAGCGCTCACCAT
>PWVY01000234.1 GCA_003561665.1 Thermoplasmata archaeon | reverse complement strand
AGCAAGCGGGCCTTTCGTGGATCGGGCCTCCGCCCAAGTCGCTTGAGCTCTTGGGGGATAAGGCGCGCGCGTTGTCCTTGGCCGATGAGTTGGGTTTGCCCACGACGCCGGGCAGCAACGGGCCCGTTTCGGGGGTGGATGATGCGCGTGAGGCGATTGAGGCTGCAGGTCTGCCAAGCGTGATCAAAGCCGTGCATGGGGGAGGGGGCATGGGCATGGTCAAGGTCGAGAGCCTTGAGGACGTGGCGGAGGCGTTCGAAGCGGCGACCTCTCAAGCAAAGAACGCGTTCGGTAGCCCGGAGGTGCTCGTGGAGCGTTGGTGGGAGGCCCCTCGCCACGTGGAGGTGCAGGTCGCCTTCTCGAAGGAGGGCGATGGTGTTCATTTGTTCGAGCGGGAGTGCAGCTTGCAGCGTCGCCATCAGAAACTCATCGAGGAAGCCCCCGCACCGAACCTATCGGCCAGCGTGCGGGAGACTCTGACCGAGCAGGCGCTCTTGTTGTGTCAAGCCGCGGGCGTTGAAGCCTTGGCGACGGTCGAGTTCCTTGTCACCGGGGAGGGGCCTGTGTTCAACGAGGTGAACCCTCGCTTGCAGGTGGAGCACCCGGTCACGGAGATCGTCACGGGGACGGACCTCGTCGAATGGCAAACCCGCCTCGCCGCCGGCGAACCCTTGCCCGAAGAGCAAGCAGAGATCGCCGTGGAGGGGTGGGCGTTGGAGGCGCGCGTGAACGCGGAGGACCCTTTGGACGGGTTCCACCCGTCCCCTGGCCCCATCACGCACGTGCACGTGCCCCAGGGGGAGAGGGTGCGCGTGGATCATGCCCTTGTCCCGGGTGGTTCCGTCTCTCCCCAGTACGATAGCCTCGTCGCGAAGGTCATCGGGCACGGCGATACTCGAACGGAAGCGATCGAGGCAACGCGGGAAGCCCTGGCCACGTTGCGCGTCGGCGCTCGCCCCACCACCGCGGGGTTCCTCTACGAGCTCTTAGATCACCCGCGCGTCCGCGAAGGCGACATGGATACGACGCTCGTGAACGATGCCCTCCTCGCCACGTACCGGGCGCGTGTGCATGGCGCGATGGCCACGCTCGTGGAAAGCACCCCCGTCGGCGACGATGGAACCGTGCTCTTGGATGGGCACGAGGCCTCCTGGTCGCGCAACGAGCAAAGCCTCCTCGTGAACGGTGAAACCGTTCAAGCCGTCGGCGAAGCCGTGACTCGCAACCGCGTTCGCGTCAACGGACGCACCCTCGAAGGGCAAGCACGTCCCGGCATCGCCACAAGAACCGGGGCATCCATCGAAGGCAAACGCATCATCGAAAGCCCCCTTGCAGGAACCGTGGACGAGATCCTCGTGGATGAGGGGGATAAGGTCGAAAAGGGAACCGAGGTCATCATCGTGGAAGCGATGAAGATGAAGAACCGCATCGGCGCCCAAGCGCCCGGCCGCATCGCGGAGATCCTCCACGAACCCGGAGACAGCGTCGCCAAAGGCGACCCCCTCCTCCGCATCGAAGCCCAGAACGATGCACCCTAGCTCACCCCCGAGGCAACGAAACAACAAAACCCTCCAAAGAAACTCCCCCCACCCGTGCCACCCCTCCCCCAAGCCGCCGCTCCTCTCCTAGCAACCCTCCTCATCCTAGGCACGCTCCCCTCCCCCACCCACGCCGCCTCCCCCCACGTTGGCGCAGACGCCACGCTCACGATGCCCCCCCTACCCAGCATCCACATCGACCACGACGACGCCTTCAAAGACCACCCCGCCGTGCGCGAAGGCCAAGGCACCCCCAGCGACCCCTACCGCATCACCAACTGGACCCTCCTCCCCACCCACGCCGCCACCCTCCACCTCCAAAACACCACCGCGCACGTTCAACTCAAGAACCTCTACCTCCCCGGACACCCCGCGGGACTCCTCGACTGCCAAGAGCCCCCCACCGCCTGCGACACCACCCTCATACGCCTCAACAACGCAACCAACGTCACCATCCAGAACGTGCACGGCCACACCGCACACACCGGCATCCACCTCCAAAACACCGACAACGTTCACCTCGAAACCATCGCCCTGACCCCCACCCAAACCGCCCCCCCACCGGCCACAGGCATCCACACCCACCACGCCACCAACACCACCGTCCGCAACGCTACCCTCCAAGGCACCCCACACGCCCTCTCCATCGACCGATCCGGACACACCACGATCACCGACACCACCCTCCAAGGCACCCCACAAGCCCCCGCCAAAACCACCCTCCAAAACAGCCACAACGTGACCATCCAACGCACCCACACCGACCACCACACCTTCCAACTCGCTAGCCCCGAACCCCCACGCGCCCCCACCCTCGAACCCACCCTCACCGACATCACGATCCAACGCAACCACATCCAGAACACCACGCACGTTCCCATCGACAAAGACGACGAAACCCCCCAACGCCTCACCATCTGCGGGAACACCCTCACGAACCTCACCGCTCACACCGCCATCCACCTCTGGCACGGCCAAGACCTCACCATCGAAAACAACCACATCCACAACGTCACCGGGCAAGCCATGAGCCTCGACGGGACCAACGTGAACGTCACGAACAACCTCATCCACGACGTGCACGACGGCGACGCCGGTCTCACCCTCCACGCCCCGCTAGCCACGCTCACCGGGAACTCGTTCTCCACCATGGCCCCCATCACGATCCTCGGAGACGGAACCGACGCGACGACCAACTGGTGGGGTCACCCCTCCGGGCCCAGCGGTATCAACACCAACGGGGACGGCGTCCTCCTGATCCCCCACGGAGACAACGTGCACGTCGAACCCTGGAAAGAAACGCCCCCATCCACCGTGGGCCCCTCCTCGGCAAACTGCGGCCAAGACAAACCACCTGGAGCCAAACAAACCCCCCACCTCACCGCGACCATCCACCTGGAGGCAACCCTCACCCTCTCGGAACAACACTCCCACGCCACCACGCAAGCGGACGCGCGCGCTCAAACGCCCCTCCCACCTTAACCTGAAACCATGAACCCCGCGCAAACATCATACCCAAAGCCTCCCCTCGCCCACGCGTGAGGACCCGACTGCTCCTTGGATCCCTAACCGTGGCGCTTCTCCTAGCCGGATGCCTCGGCGTCGACGATACGCCCACCGCTGAGGAAGCCGAGGCTACACCCGACCCCGAGGACCCCTTCTCTCCTCGATCCATGTCGTTCGAAGACTGCCACGAGCACGTCGGTGCATTCTCTCTCCCCGCTTCGGTTTTCGAAAGCTCCCTCCCCGACAACTTCGAGCCTCAAGGCATGGACCCCGACGACCAGACGGCCCTGTTCACCCTGTTCACATGGTCCTGCGAGAACGTTCTCGTCGACGAGGAACCGATGGGAAGCGTGCTGGAGATGGTTGGCATGGTCAACGTTCACCCGCCCACCGATCTCGCCGGAGAGAACGCCTCCGCGCACGTCGCGATCCTGCACGGGGTCACGGATCAGGACGCCTTGCTCCCTGCGTACGAGGAATGGGGGTTGCCCATCGAGCACGGCGAGGTCACCATGGCCACGCAGGAACCCGTCCCTACCCTGACCCGGCACGGGCAAGCATCCGCCCAGGCGGGCTACGAGACCGTTCTGAACACGAACGTCGCGGGGCCGGTGGAAGAACGCGAGGCGGGGGAGGCTCGTTTCTTCGGCGTGATGAACGCTGAGTTGACCAGCGTCCTGGACGGGTGGTGGCATGATGTGCCCAACATGCAGGAGGGTGAAGCCACGCTCGTCGAAGCCAACCCCGAAGCCATCCCGTCCGTGGTCCCGTTGGAAGGACTCGGGTACCATTACTGGGGGTCTGGTTTCGGGTTTGGGTACGAACGCGTCCCGCTTTCTGAAGCGTGAGGGTTCCTCAGCCGTTAGGCTTCGGCTTTAGGGTGCTGAACCGTATCCATCGATCGCCTCTCTGGGACACAGCTCGAGGCGGCATCATCGCTACGCGAACTATATCACACGATGGCCCCCTCCCTCACATCTCCCGTTGACGGCTTAGGGGAGAAGGTCCTGCTCGTAGGCAAGCTCAGCGTTCATCACGCTGCACCCTGCAGCGCCTCGGATCGTGTTCGATCCAAGCACCACGAGCTTGACCGTGCCGTTGGCATCCTTACGCACGCGACCGACGCTTACGCCCATCCCGCCCTCGACCATGACATCCCGGCGCGGCTGTGGACGATCGTCCTCGTCCAGCACGGTGACGGTCCTGGAAGGCGCCGAGGGCAACTCGGGCACGGGGTCGGGAGGCGCGTAGGTTGCAAGCGCTTGCTCGACATCCTCCACGCTTGCATCCTGGGCAAGCGTCGCGTTGATGGCGCAAAGGTGGCCCTCGGGGACGGGAACGCGCGTGGCCGTCGCGCTGATGGGGACATCCAACCGGGTCGTGGATCCGCCTTCGATGCGGCCGAGGATCTTGGTGGGTTCGGTCTCGATCTTCTCCTCTTCGTTCCCGATGAACGGGACCACGTTCCCCACCGCGTCCAACGAGGCCACGCCTGGGTACCCAGCGCCTGAGAGCGCTTGAAGCGTCGTCACGGTGACCGCCTTGAGCCCGAAGGCGTCGTGGAGCGGCTT
>PWVY01000265.1 GCA_003561665.1 Thermoplasmata archaeon | reverse complement strand
TCGAGCCCGAGGAGAACATATACCACCCAGAGCTAGGTCTACTGGAGAATAAGGCCGGGCTAAGCTACGAGTTCATTTGAGGAAAGCTAGATGCCGAGTAATCAACTTTTGAACCAGGGTCCGAAAATTACGGGCCTTGCCGTCTTCTACCTTCACTCCTGCTCCGTCCTCGTCTGGCTCTGGATTCAGGGCCAACTTGTAATCCCCCAGCAGAACAAGTTCATCCGCTCGGGCCGCAAGGCCGACGAGCAGAAGTTCTCCAACAAGCGTTCCCTCGATCTCATGCCCTACGGCAAGGCTGATTGGGTCACGGGTACCCAGACCGAGCCGGTGATTCACGAGGGTTCCCGCTCCAAGCAACACACGGAGCCCAAGCGCGCCCAGCTGCGCCACTACCTGTGGGCCGCCAAGGAACTCTACGGGATCGATGCGACAGGCCAACTCCACCTCAAGCGCGGCGATGTGGAGCGGGTGGAACCCGACCATGAAGCTGTGGAGGCAGACCACACGCGGCTCCGCGAGATGCTGGAGGAGCCTATGCCAGAGCCCGAGCGGATCCGTATATGCAAGGGCTGCACGAACAAGGACTGGTGTTGGCCGTAGAAAAGTTTATTTGGTTAACGAGTTAACATAATTATATGTCGACGGCGATTCGCGTCTCGGAGGAGACCAAGGAACTCCTGGATCGGTTGCAGGCCCGTATCACCATGGACACCGGCGAGAAGCCGACGTTTGGGAAGCTGGTGGAGAAGCTCACCATGCTCGGCTTCCAGGAGCGCGAGCGGCTCGAGCGTGAGCTCGGTGTTGGTTGGCATCCTCTCACGGCGGACGAGATCGAGGCTTGGCAGGACGGCTTCGTACAGGACTGGGGCGTGGAGACCTCGGAGGAGGAGATCGACCGGGTGCTCTACGAGGAGTCCGCGTGACCGTCCTCCTGGACACCGGGGTCCTCGTGGCCGACCAGAACCCCCGGGACCGACGTCACGAGGCGGCCGCGGCTGCTATGGAGGCCGCTCTCGCGGGGACTTGGGGCAAGGTGGCCATCACGGACTATATCGTCGACGAGGCGGTGACGCTCTGCCGCGTTCGCACGGGCCGGCACGACCTAGCCGACGGCTTGGCGGCCCGGTTGATAGGTGAGCCCCCTCACCGGCCGGCGTTCGCCATGAGCCGGGTCACCTACGAGGACTTCCTGGAGGCTCGGAAGCTATTCTCCACGTACAGCGACCAGGACCTCAGCTTCACCGACTGCACCACCTTGGCCGTCCTCCGTTCGCGCTCCATCGACCACCTCCTGAGTTTCGACGACGACTTCGACGGGTTGGCGCCCCGGATCGACGCGCCCCCGTGACCTGCCGGGTGAGAGGATGAAAGACTATTACGTGTTGCAGCAGTGCGAGCTTGAAGCTGACGAGAAGATTCTGCGCGTCAACGGAGAGAAGATGCGCCGGCTCCCCGTGGAGGATATCAAGGGTATCCATCTCCTGGCCGGATACACGCTCACCAGCGGCGTCATTAACTTGGCCGCCGAGCACAACTTCTCGATCCACGTCTACAACTATTACGGCATCTATAAGGGGAGCTTCTTCCCGCCGCCGGTTCAGCCGACGGGTTCCCTGTTGATTGCCCAACTGGAGAGCTTCCAGGACGAGCATCGCAAGCTTGAGATTGCCCGGGCTATCCTGGAAGCGGGGAACGCCGCGGCCAACACCTTACTCGACCCCTTCAACCTACGAATCGAAGGGCAGGTTCACGGTGACGGTCTTGAGGGCCTTCGCCTGGAGGAGGCTCGAATCCGCAAGGGGTATTACGCCGAGTTGGACACGGTCCTACCAGCGTTCTGGAGCATCGTCAAACGTGGCCGGCAGCCACCGAAACGTGCCGCGGACGCAATCCTAGGCTTCTGCAATGGTCTGCTTTATGCGAAGATGGCAGGTTGGATCCATAGGGCGGGGCTCAATCCAAGGATCAGTTACATCCATGGACAAGCCCGAGCCAAGAACCCGCTCGCCCTGGACCTGGCCGAGGTGCTCAAGGCTCCTCTTGCTGAGGGTATCCTTCTCGAGGTTGCGGGGTCGGGCAAGGAGTCCAGCCTCGTGACCGAGGTCAACGAGGGAGTTTACCTCAACGAGAAGGGGCGAAAGTTCGTCATCCGGCAGCTTGAGCAGGTTCTGGACCGATCCGTGAGGCCTGAAGGGGCAGAACGGGAGGATACGGTGGAGATGTGGGCCAGATCCGTACCCCGGAAGCTCCACAGGGCTCTGGTTTCGGGGAAGCGCCCGTCGTTCCCCGTAGTGCCGGGGGCCCTTTCTGGAAAAGCCATGCAAGAGCTTCAAGCCGGCCGGACCGAAGTCCCTGGATAAGCCCCCGTCCCGAGCCGAAAACACCCCGAGAGAACCCTCCAGACCTAAGCATATGGAGATCCATCCCAACTCGTGTACGTTGTCGTCGTATACGACGCAGGGCCAACGGAACGGAAACTTATCCGTGGGACCCTGAAGAAGCAGCTCCACTGGATCCAGAACAGCGTCTTTGCTGGTAAGATAACGCGAACGGCAGCGATGGACATCTACCACGAACTGGAAGAAGTCGTCGAACATGGCCGGGTCACGTTCTGGATGTTCGATCGGAAACCGGAGACCCATTTGCTCGGCCGCCAAGCCGACGAAGAGTCTATGTTCATCTGAGCCGGTAGACCGCTCACCATCGCCGGGTCGTGATATGCATCAACCGAAAAGTCAATCAGGGAGATTCCGGTCATCACCATTCCAGCCGCCCCCAGTCCCGTAACGGTTAAACGTCACCGCCCGAACTCTTGTCGATCCCGTCCGCCCGCGAGGCATTGAAACCCCCACCGCCTCACCCGCAGGATCAGCAGTCGTTGTCGATCCCGTCCGCCCGCGAGGCATTGAAACTCGTAGGGGCTGGTCATGACGACGTGTCGGTTCTGTCGATCCCGTCCGCCCGCGAGGCATTGAAACCAAGCGAAACTCACACCGCGCAAGCTCCTCACCAGTCGATCCCGTCCGCCCGCGAGGCATTGAAACATGCTGATAATCCTCAGGAGATCAGCATGGAGCTGTCGATCCCGTCCGCCCGCGAGGCATTGAAACGGAGTCCGTCAGACCTGATCAAGATCCTGACACTGTCGATCCCGTCCGCCCGCGAGGCATTGAAACCAGCGACGATCCACTTTCGCGCCGCGCACGGGGTGTCGATCCCGTCCGCCCGCGAGGCATTGAAACAACATTCGGATAGGGAACGAGCATCAGAACGAACGTCGATCCCGTCCGCCCGCGAGGCATTGAAACGACGCGGCGGAACGAAGCGACGGTGTGCGCGCGGGTCGATCCCGTCCGCCCGCGAGGCATTGAAACCCCTGAACCTCCAAGAGGAGGGGTCGTGATGCTTGTCGATCCCGTCCGCCCGCGAGGCATTGAAACGAGAACGTGGTGTACATCGGGAAACTCGAATGGCGTCGATCCCGTCCGCCCGCGAGGCATTGAAACATGTGGGAGATGGAGCGCGTGCGCCGCACGCTCGAGTCGATCCCGTCCGCCCGCGAGGCATTGAAACAGCTTGAGCCTCATCCCGCTCCGCCTCCGCTTTCGTCGATCCCGTCCGCCCGCGAGGCATTGAAACATACGGGACGCTGACGGGTATTCACGTAGCGCGTGTCGATCCCGTCCGCCCGCGAGGCATTGAAACTGGAACACGGTTGCGAGCAGTTCGAGCAGAATCGGTCGATCCCGTCCGCCCGCGAGGCATTGAAACCACTCTTCACAGTACAATGCGTCATAGGGCGCGCGTCGATCCCGTCCGCCCGCGAGGCATTGAAACTCCGCGGCACTATCCCGCAGCGTCCAATTCACCCGTCGATCCCGTCCGCCCGCGAGGCATTGAAACCTTTCGGCCGGTGTTTGAGTGTTTCAAGTAGCCCGGTCGATCCCGTCCGCCCGCGAGGCATTGAAACACGTGGCGAAGGAGAGGGAGGAGCGCGGGGAGGGGTCGATCCCGTCCGCCCGCGAGGCATTGAAACTTTCGGGCAGCACGTCGCCGCCACGCCCCTCCTCGTCGATCCCGTCCGCCCGCGAGGCATTGAAACCCTGTGGCGGTGTCCACGTTCTTCCGTTCCTCGAGTCGATCCCGTCCGCCCGCGAGGCATTGAAACCACCCAAACAACGCGCCACGTCTCACCCATCACGGTCGATCCCGTCCGCCCGCGAGGCATTGAAACTGCGAGGTTCGCGTTGGGTTGGCGTTGCGCCGTGGGTCGATCCCGTCCGCCCGCGAGGCATTGAAACACCACAGGCACCGAACCCGACCCAGCGTGGGCGTGTCGATCCCGTCCGCCCGCGAGGCATTGAAACTGACGAACCCGTATGGTTCCCTGCTCCTTTTTCAAGTCGATCCCGTCCGCCCGCGAGGCATTGAAACACTGATGCCAAGGCTCACGCCTGGCGGAATGATGGTCGATCCCGTCCGCCCGCGAGGCATTGAAACCGGGAGCAGGAGGACGGCACGTTCCCCGACACGGGTCGATCCCGTCCGCCCGCGAGGCATTGAAACCATCGGGCATCACGCATCGCCTCCTTCGTCTTCGCGTCGATCCCGT
>PWVY01000289.1 GCA_003561665.1 Thermoplasmata archaeon | reverse complement strand
TGGGCACCCTCGTCGGGAGTGTCCTCGAAGGCGACACCCAGCGCGAGCTCTTGATGGCAGTTTCGGACTTGCTCAAACGAGAAGGCCTCGCCCAGCCCGTCCGGTTGGAGATGGAGGGGGGCGATGCGTTGATCCTTGAACGAGGAGCCTCCTCGCCGCAGGATGCATCGATCCAGCGTTTAGCGGCGCTCATCGCAGGGTTCCTCGATGGCGTGCTCGAACGCCAAGGTCATCCCAGCGTGAAGGCCAAGATCGCTGATGCTAGCGATCAGGATCGCTTCACCCTCTCGTTCCACCCACCCTAAACATATCGTTTAATACGAACGTTTGTTATAGGACAAACGAATAGGGGGGTGGTGTCAGCATGACCACTCAAACCGCAACGAGCACAGAAACAGACTCCCAATCCTGGTTCTCCAACGTCCGCATCTACTGGAAAGTCAGCGCGCTCGGCCTCGCCGCCGTCGCGCTCCTTGGCATCATCGTCAACGCCATCGGAGGCAACTACGCCTTCGTACCCAACATCGAAGCCATGACGAGCATCCTTGTCTTCGACTGGACGCACAACATCGTCCACGTCGCCCTCTTCGGCATCGCCGCGTACTTCGGCTTCACCAACGTCTCGAAAGCCGCCGCCGCGAACGCGGCCAAGATCGTCGGCGTCGTTTACCTCGCGCTCGGCGTGCTCGGGTTCATCCCCGCCGTCACCGACCTCCTTCTTGCCACCATTGGCCTTAGCCTCCAAGCCGGAGAGAACATCCTGCACCTCGCGCTTGGCGCGTGGGGAGCCTACGTCGGCTTCACGAGCTAAACGCAACATGCTAAACCCGGGCTTTCCCCTACACGATCAGCACCTGAAAAAGCGTGAAACCAAACCCCTCGACCGAAGCTCCCTTGAGGGGAAAGCCCGGGCCCTTCTCTCATCAAGCGCGACCTTGCGTCACCGAGCCTTGATCAACGCCTGGAAGAACGCGTCCACCTCCTCCTCCGTGTTGTAGAAATGCGGTGATACCCGGATCCCACAATCCGGCCGCCAATCCACAACGAACCCCTCCTCCGCAAGCGCCTCCGTCACCTTCTCGCTCCCCTCGAAATCGATGCACACCATCCCCCCACGCTTGCTCTTCTCACGAGGCGTCTTCACCTCCACATCCTGCGCATCGGCATGCACCAGGATGCGATCCGTCAACGACAACGACCGCTCCCGGATCGTCTCAACCCCCACCTCCAGAACGCAACCGATCCCCTCCCGTGCCGCATACAAGCCCGGCACGTTCGGCGTCCCCATCAAGAACCGACGCGTCCCCTCCGCAGGCCTTCCCCGGTCCTCCACATCCTCGTACGCGAAAGGCTCCTCCAAACCGAACCAACCCCGAAGCTTTGGATCAAGTTCATCCACGAGCCCTTCACGCACGTACAAGTACACCGCGCCCGGCCCGCCACAAAGCCACTTGTGACTGCCTCCGACGAACGCATCCACCCCCATCGCGTCCACATCCGTTGGAACGATGCCCACGCTCTGATACCCATCTCCCAGAACGATTGCGCCTTTCTCATGCGCGGCTTCCGTGATGCGCTCTATGTCTTGGAGCGCGCCGCTTCGGAAGTACACATGGCATGTGTGCACGAGCAGGGTTTCCTCCGTGATCGCATCCACGATGGCCTCCGGGTCCACCGTTCTCCCATCTTGGCTTTCCACGATTTCCACCTGGAACCCACGATCTTCGAAGCCCCGGATCAACGGGTAACTCGTGGTGAACTCCAGATCCGTCATCAAGATCGTATCGCGCCCCTGGGTCGGCTCAAGCGCGCTGACGAAACCGGCGATCCCACGCGTCACGTTGAGCATGGGAGCAACGGTACCGCTTGGAGCGTTGAGGAGCTCCTCGATGTCCTTGTTGAAGGCTTCGACGGTCTCCCACCAAGGGCCATCCCAGGCATGGATGCCTTGCGTGGCCCAGGCGTCATAGTACTCGCCGAGGGCTTCCTTCGTCGCGTGGGGTACAGCGCCGAGGCTATGGCTTGCCAGGTAGGTGACCTCGTCGAGGAGGGGGAAGCGATTGCGGAGGGGAGCTTCGGGCACGAAGGGGATAGGTGCGTGCTGGTTTAGGAACGTTGGGCTTGCGTCGAGGGCTTAGGCATCGTTGACCCGGTCACCTTCGAGGTAGGTGCGGATGTTCCAAAGGTGGGGGAAAAGGCGCTTCGTGGTGGTTTTCTTGAGGTATTCTACGCCGCTTGATCCTCCGGTGCCGCGCTTGTGCCCGATGATGCGTTCGACGACGCGCACGTGGTGCTCTCTCCAGAGTCCGAACTGTTGATCGAGGCTGACGAGGCTCTCGGTGAGCAGGTAGAGGGGGTGTTGGCTGCTGGGGTCTTCGTAGAGTTCTTGGAGGGTGTGGAGGATCGCCTCGTCGGGGTCTTCGTCCTGTGAGGGAGCTGCGGTCTTGGGGGGGATCTCGTTGTCACGTTGGGCCAGCATGCCGTAGTAGGCATCGCGGAGGCTGGGTTGTTCGAGGCGTTGCTTGAGTCGCTTTGTGGATTCGTCGTCGAAGAATTCGAGGTAGGATTCGTCTTTGAGTCCGAGGGCGTATTCGAGTTGGCGGAACTGGATGCTTTGGAACCCGCTGGCGGGGGCCAAGCGGTCGCGGAATTGCAAGAAGTCGACGGGGTCCATGGTTTCGAGGATGTGGATTTGGCGGGTGAGCAGGTCCATGATCTCGACGACGCGGTTTGTGAAGTGTCGGGCTTGGAGCTTGTTGCCTTCGTGCAGGTGTTGCGTGGCGGTGTCGATCTCGTGGAGGAGGAGCTTGAACCAGAGTTCGTAGGATTGGTGGATGATGATGAACAGCATCTCGTCGTGGTGGGGGGGCTCGCTTTGGGGGTGTTGGAGGCTTAGAAGGTCCTTGACGCGTAGGTAATCCTCGTAGGTGAGGTCGCCTTCTCCGTACGCGGTGGGTTGCTCGGACCCGTTGGGCATGGTTGCACATCATGGGGGTGTTTGATGGCTGTTTGCCCTCAGCGTCCCTTGGGGCCTCGTGCTTCGAGGAGGTAGGTGAAGCGTCCGGTGCGCTCGGTCTCGACCTCGTCGAAGCACGCCTTGGCGAGGGCTTCAAGCTCGGGCGGTTCAAGGAAGACGCTGTCGAACCCGATGACGTGCTCTCCGAACTCGAGCAGGCGACCGGTCCATCGGGTGGGATCGATCTCCTCGATCAAGAGGACGCCATCGTCCCGTAGGATGCGTTGAACCTCTCCCAGGACCGCATCTTGGTGGGGTGCGAAGTGGTGGAAGGCTTCCGTGATCGTCACGGCCCCGATGCTCGCATCGGGGAAGGGCAAGCGTTGCCCATCGCTTCGCACGGTGGGCAACCCTCGTTTCCTTGCTTTGGTGAGCATGCCTTGGCTGGCATCGGCCACGATGGAGCGTGCATCGTTGCCGTGCAGGGCTCGGGTGAAGCGTCCGGTTCCTCCTCCAAGGTCCACGACGGCGCCCTTGGTATCCAAGCGGTCCCGTAAGGGGTGTGGGTGCGTTGGGATCGGTAAGACATCGTACACGCGGGAGACGATGTCGAAATCCGTGAACCACGACACGCTCCATGAACCGGTGCTCTGGGCTTAACTCGTTCTCCTGTTGACCGCTAGGGGAACAGGATGGTGCCGTTCGCGAAGCTTGTAGCTTCGTCGGCGAGCATCCAGGCGTGCGTGTCCTCGCTCCCGATGACGTCCTCGGCCCAGTGCCCCGTGGGGACCTTGAGAACGCCGGTGCCGGCGCGCAGGTCCGTGGTCTCGCTGGTCATCTCCCACGCGGCAAGCCCGTCGTCGCCGGGCATGAAGTCGACGTACTCGAAGGGCTCACTTAGATCCTCCTCGGGCGCGTTCGCGACGCCTTGGAACACGAACGTGTCCCCGTTCATCTCGAGGGTCACATCGAACGTGTACCCTGCGGGGGTTGCCGCGAAGCCCTCCATGCCCGCATGCCCGTCGTACACCGGCAACCCCCAACCGTGCAGGTGATCGCGCGTGTCGTCGTCTTGGACGAGCGTATCCCAGGCCACGAAATGGAAAAGAGCTGCATCCTCCTCCATCTCCTCCGGAGGCTCGACGGGCGCCCAGAGTGCTCCGTAGGCGAGAGGCTCGGATCCATCGAGCGTGGCGACGTCATCGCACTGTGCCGTTTTGGCACCCAACACCGCATCCCCCTGGAAGTCTGGGGGAAGCCCGAACGCTTCAGGCGTCAATGGGGTGAACCCGCTGGGAAGGTAAGGCTCAAGCGCGTCAGCCTCGACCGGGACGGCCGCGAAGACGGCTTGGCAATCCGTAGCCCACCAACTCATGCTCGATTCGACCGTTGCTTCCTCGCCTGCTCCCGGTTCTTCTGGTGCCTCCTCCGTTAGATCATCCCCGATGCAGCCGGCAGCAAGAACAAGCGACCCCAGGGCGACCACCAAGAACGCCTTCCTCCTGAACCTTCCCTGCTCCATTGCCATACGTCATCCAGGCTGACGGGGAAAATAAGTTCTTGGCCCACGCAGGGACAAGCTACATCCCCTTAGCATGACATCACCTACCATGGCGACGCGAGGGGACACACCCCACCGGACGTTCACCTGCCACGAATGCGGAGCCTGCT
>PWVY01000223.1 GCA_003561665.1 Thermoplasmata archaeon | reverse complement strand
TGATGACTTCCCAGTCCAGGCGGTCTAACTCTGCCTGGTCCCGTGGGTCAGGCTCGAATACTGGCCTATCGTCTATCCTGTGGTCAAGTGCGCCAGCATCATAGCTCCCCAACCCGAACCCCGCGAAACCATCATAGCCTCGATAGCCCCCGACAGCGACGGCCATTTGCTGTATCCTGGTCAAGCCACTGTCATAGTTGCCCCGTCTCTGCAGCGCCTTGGACGTGACCCGCTCCCTGGCGACCCGCAGCGCCTTTCCACTAGTCGCCCCCGTCGCCCAAATATCCTGCTGAAGCTCTGGGTAGTCTCGCTCCAACTCTGACTGTAGAGCGTCAATGTGTGCCAGTGTGTGATTGACCCTCATGTCAGCGACCAGTGGCTTGACTTCTGTGCCAGGCTGAAAGCCCGATACAATCTTCAGGCGGTTTCGTCCTTCCTGGTCTTCCGTCGCGTCCCCATCGTCTATCTCTACGTTGGCCATGCGCTTCCCACTAGCCAACCAGACCGGGTCGGAATACTTCCGCAAGTAGTCGCTCAGTAGAGAAGCTTGCTCGTCAACTTCCTGAACCTTCCCACGCAGGGGGTGAAGCTCTGACCATCCGAAGTCCAGGCCCACGTTGTTATGTTGAATGTGAACCATCGGAACGAACCCATAGGGGATAGCCCACTCAGAAGGTTGCCCGTACCACCCATACGGCGCCCCGTTCATGTAAGTCTGATAAACCACGAACTCCCCATCCCGCGTGACTTCTTCTGTGTACGTGACGGTCCGGCCCGTCTCAGGATTCTCCCTGTCCTCCTCGATGATATAGCCCTTGACGTTGCCCGCCTCGTCCAGTGTCAGGTCAGCCACAGCCCCCGCTGGGAGACGCTCTATCATCACCTTCCCCCTGGCCGGGTCGTCTGTAACCACCAAGAATACATCGCCCTCGATTGCCCCACGCAGCGAAACGACGTCCTTCAGCACTTGCATGTTAGACACGCGCCACAGTGTCGCTATCGCCCCCAGCAAGGCGTCATTCTCGGTAACGATGGGGACTGCCCCACGCGTCGGGTCCTCGACGTCCAGTAGGCCGCCCAGTAGGTGTTCTCTGTAGAACTCCCCTATGCGGTATGACGGGTTATAGACGTTTCGAATAAACTTGTATAGCTTCTCCTGTGTCTTGTACCCCGCGGCCCAGCTGTGAACCCGGCTGTAGGCCGTGTTACTGTAGAATGCCCAGTAGACTTCATAACGCATACGGCGGCCCTTGACCCCCTCGAAGGAAGCCAGGTCCTCGTCGCTTGACGACATGAACTCCTGTCGGAAGGCTCCCAGTCCACTCATAAACCGCCCCCATAGTCCCATAGCATCTAGTGCTCCCTGGCGTGTCTGACAACCTGGTCGATAGCTTCAGCCGTTTCTTGACGCGCCACCTTCTCCGCTATCTGTACCTTTGACCCAAACCAGAAGCCTATGATTATCCCTATGATGGTCCACCATTCCTTGGGGACGTCCTTCCCGCACAGTACCATATAGGCCGTGACGCAGACAGCAATCAACGTGACTGCCGATTGCACTATGACACTTTCCTCTAGCAACCGCCAGAAGGTTGCCCAACCATTCTCCATTGTCTCTCTCCAGTAGCCCATTATACTTCCCCTCTTGGACTGACTACAATAGTTGACTGAATTATACCACAAATCCCCAGAATGTCAACTTACCATGTCAGAACGTCCACCTGCAGCGACCCCGTCAATGGCTGTGCCATAAGCCCGTAACGCAAGGCATCGTATAGGTCGTCTCCCCCCTCCCCGCTCTCGTTGACGTCAACCTTCATGACGTCCTCTGGTCGATTCTGGTCGTGCTGAAGGATGGTCAAGGTCTCGACGGTCCGGGTACAGTTGTCAAATATGTAGAGCGTTGGCCGCATCCCCTCTCGCGGGTCGCCCAGCATTGTCAGCAGCGTTGACGCGCCAGCAACCCGGCTCATGTCTGCCGGCTCTAGCAGCGGGAAGTCTGGGAGATACTCGTCAGCCACACACCGCCCATCCCGGTCCCGCTTCCACATGTCAGCCCCGCCCACGAACGCGTATAGGTCGTCTACAGTCAACCCCCACCGCCCCAGCATCGCCCGTATGTTCTCGACGTGAATAGCCGGTAACTTCCTGGCTAGCCTGTACTCGTCAACTAGATAGGTCCTACTCTCATTGTCCTTGGCCAAGAGAACTACAGCTGTGGGATGCGTCCAACCATAGTCCATAGCTAGCCACTTGAATGGCCAGTAGGCCGGGACGTCTGTCGCCGGGACGACGTGCTCGTCATGGCAGAAGTTGGTGAAGAATTGCCCAGCCGCTATATCCCAGTCGCCCTCTAGCCAGGCTCGCTTTTTCCAACCCGACAGAAGCTCCAGGTTGCGTCTGTAGCCGGCGTTGACGAACGCATTGTCGTCAACCGTCGCCCCGATAAACCGCGTGTCGCTCTCCGTCCCCTCGCGCCAGGGGAGAATGAATCGCCGCTTGTAGTAGCCGTGTCCTACCCCGCCAGGGTTTGCGTTTGTATACATGCGGGGTCGCCAGTCGCCCCTTGCGGTCCTATTGCAAGTGCGAATCGCCCTATACTTAGACGCAGAGAGCGTCGTTGCTTCCTCTACCCCCACCAAGTCATACTCCAACCCCAGGTAGTTGTCTATGTCGGCGTCGTTCTTGAAGTGTCCCATGATGATTCGACTTCCGTTGGGAAACTTGACGGTCCCGCTCGACTTGTTGTAGTCGTGGGGGGTCCTCGCCAGCACAGACGAACGCATGTCCTCGAATGCTTCCCGAACAGCCTTCCCCACCTTCCGCAAGAGCAAACACTTCAGGCCGGCGGCCCGTTGGCAATCGTCCAGTGCCATTTGTGCCAGTAGAGCATGGGACTTCCCCGGCCCTCTAGCCCCACCGAACCCGACTTCCGTTGGCCCGTCGGGAGCATCACACTCTCGACAGGCCACGTGGAAAGCCACTTGCTTTGGCTGTGGGACGTAACCCGCCTCGAGGAAGCGAATAAGTTGGCCCCGCGGCATCCCCGCGGCTCTAGCCGTCCTCGCCAGTATCTCCATATACCTTCTCGATAACCATCAGCAAGTCGGCTCCCAGGCTCCGCTGTGTTATGTCAGCCTCTATCAGCTGCTTTGGATTGCCCAGAGCATAGCTGAACAGAAGTCGAATAGCGGGGACGTCCCCGCTCTTGGCCACTCTGACCAGTGCCTGTGCAGCTTCCTGAAACTCTTGCAACGTGACAGCCTTACGGAACCGCTCCAAGTACTTCTCCTCTCGCTTTCGCGGGGGTCGTCCAGGCCCCCCCTTATTGCCCACCGAGATGCTGTGTCCCTTGACGAACCGGCCCCTTTCATCCCTCTGTCTCTGCATCGTCGCCCTCCAGTGAAACTCCCAGCTTCTCACACAGCGGAATCAGTTGGGCGTCCTGCATAGCCCAGCCGCTCTCTTCATTCTTCACCCGCACAACGCCGTCCAGTGTCGCCAGTACCATGCCGAAGACGTCCTCGTCAAGCTCTATCACGAACTGATGGTCCCCATCCTCCCAGCCGGCCCCTTGCGGGGTCGCGTAGTAGCCGACAACCGCCCTCTCCTCGTCTGTTAGCTCCAGTGCGTCTAGTGCCTTGGTCCCCAGGCGGATGGTCCCCAGGTCGGCGTCGCGAACTCCACGAACCATCGCCAGCAACCTAACCCGCTCCCATACGTTTACAGTCAGTTTCATAGCAACCTCCATGCCCACAGTACTACAATGTTATTCGCCACAACCAACCCCGTCAGTAGGGTCAGTGCGCACAGCGTCCACAACCAAACCTGTCGAAAGGCTCGCAGCCCCTCAACGCGCCAGTACAGCCACGACACTCCGAACGTGACGACGATGCAGCCCACCTTTGCGGCCCACAACGTCAATGGCCCATAGTTGGTCCAGGCCCACCGCGCCAGCGGATTCCTCTCCATCGCCGGGGTCCCCTGCAGCGTAGTCAGCAAGTCCAACCCTTGGAGGATGGCAAACCCCGCAAGTAGCCCCCACTTCATGCCAACCCCCTGCTCCGTCCGTCATCCGGATGGCGGTCCCACATGTAGCCATAGCGCCTAGCAAGACGCTCTACCCGGTCCCGGTACTCGCCCAGGTCCTTCCACTGGACGGCGACATGGTCCCGCGCGTTGACGTTCTTGGGCAACCTCCGTACTACCTCATAGGGAGCATCGCCACCGAGTACAGCCATTATCCTTGGCCAAGCTCGCTCCAGTGCCTCTATCCGATAGGTGAATGCAGCCTGTTCCTCTGCCAAGAAATTCCAGTGATACCAGTAGGCAGCCGCATCCAGTACCACGTCTCCAGTAACGGGGACGAACTTCCCCACGAAACGCCAAGACTGCGGAAGGCTCGTCGTCAAGCTCCCTATCGTCGCCAGTGGCTCTCTGACTTGGTGAAGGACGATGTCGAACTCTGGTCGCGGCCCTTGCTGATGATAGTAGGGATAGTGCTCCGTATCCACGGCCCACTGACTTGACACAGCCCCCGCCGGCCCCAACTCCTCATGGCCCACGGCGAAACCCGCCAGTCGCAGTGCCTTGGCCATGTAGAGCGTCCCACTCCTACCGCATCCCGTTATCAGG
>PWVY01000332.1 GCA_003561665.1 Thermoplasmata archaeon | reverse complement strand
TGTGACGGTGGAGGATGTGTTGCGTCGGCGCACGTTGGGTTGGGCGAGCGAGGATCAGGGGGGGGGGGCGGTGGGGGGTGGGGTGGATGCGTTGGTTCGGGAGGGGGTGGCGTCGAGGACGCGGGCGGTGGAGAGTGGCGTCTCGTATGTGCAGGGGTTGGCGTTGCATGATCGTTGGCGGGCCTCGGGGGAGGGTTAGCTCCAGGGGTTGGCGAGGTCTTTGATGCGGGCTTTGTAGAAGCGGGTGAGGAAGTAGAGGGTGGCGATGGTGACGAGGGTGCCTTCGAGGATCATGCGTGCAAGGTAGGGGCTTGTGCCTGTTGCAGTGGTGCTTGCGTGCCCGGCGTGGAAGGCGTCGTGTACGAGGGCGACGAGGGCGATGGCGCCGATGCCGAGGAGCACGATGTCAAGGTAGAGGAGAATCTGGTTCTTTCGGCGGGTGTCCATGGTGCATCCCGTTCGTGGATGCGGTGTGCTTTGTGAAAAGCGTGTCGTTCTCGGTTGGGGTTAGCTTTCTTGGCGGCGGCCCAGGGTGAGGAACAGGCCGGGGATCATGATGACGAGGCCGGTGAGGATGAAGAAGAGGTTGATCCCGATGTCGCCGAAGGTGGGGCTCATGCGTAGGCCGCCGGGGCCGATGTTGGTGGCTTGGAAGATGAGGCCTACGGCGATGAAGAAAAGGCCCAGCCAGAGGCTGAAGGGTGTGTCCGGTTTCCCGTCGCGGTCGCGGGTGACCAAGCGCATCAGGGCGCCATCCTGAAGGGGGTATATGAGCCTAACCACGCTGGCAGCCGTCTCGACGGGGCCTCAACCGGAAGGGATTGGGTTCTCATGCAGTTCCGCTGCAGTGGGTCGTCGCTATCCGATGGAGCGCGTTCGTGTCCTTCCCCTCTCCACGATGATGATCGCATCGGTCAGCTTCTTGGGCTCGGTGGCGTCGAGGAAGGCAGCTAAGTGCTCATTGATTTTTGGAGCTGTGAAGGCATGGGGCAGTCGTAGGTTGATGGCTCCTGGGTGGCCAGGATGCGGAGCACCGATCCAAAATCTGTGTCCCTCGTTAGAACGACGCGCCCCTCGTCCTTGGCGTAGGCGATGATCGCGTCGTCGGTTGCGCCGCGTAACCCAATCTCCCGAACATCCACGGTATCGAAGCCTCTCTCCTTGAGAATACGCAGAGAAGATCTTGGCCTGTTCTCGTCCACGATGTAGGAGGCTTCAGGCATGGAGAGGCTGCACGTCCTCGTCGGATACCAGGCGCGATGCGTACAAAAGCGCGGCCTTCACGTCCTCCGTTTCGACCCCATACTCGCTTGCAACCTCGTCGATGCTCATGCCGTCTGCAACGGATCCCACGAGGATGTGAACGGGGACGCGGGTTCCTTTGATCACGGGCTTGCCGTGATGCACGTCTGGATTGACCTCGATCCGCTGCTCGGCCATCGGCCCTACATCGGGCGTTCCTATCATAAACCTCCAACGGGGTATCCTGTTCCTAAGGGTTCTCTGAAGCGGTTAACGAACGGTCCAAGCGACCAGGTTCATGCGGCCTTGGGAACGATTCAACGGGTACTTTGGTAATTTGCCGGATGGACGACGGAGACATGGGCTTTCCCCGTCACGGCGCTCAACAGGGGATAGCCATTAAACATCCGTACCAGAAACCTCTTAAGGGCCCTGGGAAGCTGGAGCATGATGAGCGATGCCACCCTCGTCCCCAGGCTCCTCGCGGCGCTAGCAGCCGTGACCATCCTGGTCGGCATCGCGACCCCCACCCACGCTGCAGAGGAGGTCGCGCTCCCGGCCGACGCCCTTGAGGACGAAGTTGGAACGCTTGAAACTCTCGCTGAGACCAGCCAAGCCGCGGTAGAAGGCACCGCGGACGCCACGGCCAACGGCGTCGAAAGCGCGGTCAAACTCGTCGGCAACGCCCTGGCTGCTGTCGCCTCCGGGATCGCTGCGGGCGCCAGCGCGATCGCCACGGGCGTTGTTGCAACCATCAGCGCCATCGGGAACGCGATCGGTTGGACCGCAGGCCTCATCGCAAGCGGCATCAGCCTCGCCGCCAGCGGCATCGCTGCAGGGTTCAAACACCTCGCAAGCGCGATCAGCCATACCGGTCACGCCCTCGCGGGCCTCGTCACCGGCGCTGCGGTTTGGATCGCGAGCATCACCGTGGATCTGGCGTTGTGGACCGGGGATGCATGGCCCAACCAGCCCGCGCACCAAGCCATCCTCGCCGGCAGCGCAAGCGGCACAGCCGCCGCGGCCGGCGCAGCCTGGTACACGCGCGCCTGGCGCTACGCCAAGTACCTGCCCGGTCTTTTGCCCCTGTACTCGCGCATCCAACCCGACGAACTATTGGACCACCCCAAGCGCCAAAGCATCTACGAGCTCGTAGAAACCAACCCCGGCATCCACCTAAGCCAGATGGCACGCGAGCTAGATGTCCCCTGGGGCACGCTCGTCCACCACCTACGGAAGTTGGAAAAAGGCGACCTGATCACGAGCGAAGAGAAAAGCGGCAAACGCTGCTTCTTCCTCCCCGGTCAAGTCACCGGCGCCAAGCGCGACATCCTTCCCGCGCTCGAGAACGAGACCGCACGCCGCATCGCCGAGTACTACGCCAAGAACCCCGGCGCCAGCCAGAACGAAGCCGCCAACGCGCTGGACCACAGCCCCGCGCTCATCAGCTGGCACCTGAGCAAGCTCGAAGACGCCGGCGTCGTGACAAGAGAACGCGTCGGCCGCCGCCAACGCGTAGGAGTCACCCGGGAAGCACAAGCCGTCGTGGCTTAAGCGCTCGAAGGCTCCACGTGGATCACGACACGCCGTAGCTCCTCGATCTCCTCCAGCAAGGAGCGCTCCGCACGCTCCGCCGCCTCGTGCGCATCCTTCAACGAACGCTCCGAGGGCATCCGGACCGTCACGACAGCCTCCAACGCGCCCCCCACGCGCTTCAACGACACCTGGCTCACGCCCTCGAAAGGCCCCTCCTCCAACCCCGCCTCGATGACCCCCACCAACTCCACGTGCTCCTCGGTCACATCCATCCCCTCGCGAGGATGAAGCGGAACCGGCTCGATGTGCGTACGAACCCCCACCACGGACGCGACCTCCTCCTTGATTTGCGCCTCGAACGAATCCGCCACCTCGTGCGCCTCCATCAACGTCAACGCCTCATCCACCTCCACATGACAATCCACCACCACATCCTCGCCCCCCTCCCCTAACCGATCCACGAACACCTCATGCACCCCCAAGATGGCCGGGTGCCTTGACGCGATCACCTCCAACGTCGTCGCCACGCTCTCCCGCCCCGCCACCGGCTCCGCATGCACCGTCACATCCGCATCCTCAACCTCCTCCCGAACCGCAGCCTCCACCTCATCCATCACCCGATGCGCCCGCTCAAGATCCAACGACCGCGGCACCTCCACCGTCGCATCCACGAACACATCCGGCCCCGCCGGCCGAACACGCACCTGAGGCATCCCCTCCACATCCCGCACACTCCTGATCGCCCCCTCCACCCGCTCGGTGAGATCCGGAGGCACCCGATCCACCAAATCCGCCGTCGCCCGCCACCCCACATGCACGCTCCCCACCGCCAAGAACGCGCCCACCACGATCGCACTGGCCCCATCCGCCCACAACACACCTCCCGCGGCGAACCACGCACCGATCAACGCCACAGTCGTCGTGACCGCATCGCTCCAGTAATGCCACGAATCCACCGACAAGGCCGGGCTCCTGTACGTTTCCCCATGCTGAGCCAACCGCACCCCCCGCTCGATGCCCACGAAAATCGTGATGACAAGGATCACGATCATCCACATATCCAAGACCACGGGCTCGGGGTTCTGGATGCGCCGAACACCGAAGAACGCAACCAGCACGCCTGCCGCAGCGAGCACGCCGGCTTCAACGACGCCCGTGACGCTCTCGAACTTCCCGTGACCGTACGGGTGATCAGGGTCCGCCGGGCGGCGAGCCAAGAACACGCCCACGAGCACGAGCATGCTCATCGCCATGTCCAACCCGCTGTCGATGGCCGTGGAGAGCAAACCGATGGACCCGCTGGCCCACGCGATGATCAGTTTCGCGATGAAGAGCATCGTCGCGATGGCGACGGTCACGGTGGCAGGGCCAAGAGGGCCGGGTTCACGCGTCATAGGTGAGCGTAGCCTCGATACCTTTCACGAGCGTGTGAAGGGTCTTGTTCAAGGGAGCGGGCACGTCGTATTCGTTCGCGGTTCGGCCAATCTGCCCATTGATGGCATCGATCTCTGTTCGCTTTCCTTTCTGAATGTCTTGAAGCATGCTTGAGCGGTTCTTCGCGGTTCGCTTGGCGACGGTACGGGCCTGGTCGACCCACGCGCCCTCGGGCACGCGCAACCCGCTGGCGCGGGCGACGTGCTCGGTCTCTTGGGCGACGTTCACCATGAGTTCTTGGAGGTGTTCGATGTCGCAGAGGGCCCCGTTGGGGAGCCCCGTGATCGCAGTGATCGGGTTGATGGCGGCATTGATGGCGGCTTTGGCCCACAAGTTCGAGTGGATGTCGGACGTTGTGGTGGTTTCGATGCCGGCGTTGGTGAGGATCGTTGCGAGCTCGTGGTGCGCGGGGAGATCGGGGGGTTCCATGGGGCCGATG
>PWVY01000109.1 GCA_003561665.1 Thermoplasmata archaeon | reverse complement strand
CGTCGGGGTCGGTGTTGTTCTTGTAGAGGTTGATCTTGACGCCGTGGCTTTCTTCGAGTTGGAGGCGGACGGCGTCGACCATGCGGTCGCCGGCTTTCTCGTAGAGGAGGACGTCGTGGGCGTTGAGGGTTTCGGCGGTGGCGATCTCGAGGTGGCCGACGTCGAAGTAGGCGCGGGATCCGTTGGTGAGGAATTCGCCTTCGGCGCCGAGGTGGCTTCGCCAGAGCAGGTCCAGGGCGAGGCGGTGGGGGTCTACGCCTCGGGGGTTGAGTTTCTCTGAGTACATGGTGTACTCGTGTTCGGTGCCCTGGATCATGTCTCGCATGGTGTCACGTTCCTTGGGTGCGTCGGGAGCGTCGGGGGGTTCGTTCGGGGGTGGGTGTGGCGTCGAAGCGGGGGATCTCGATCTCTTCTTCGGCGTGGGTTTCGATGAGGGTGAGGAGGTCTTGGATGAGGGGTTCGTCGAGGTTGAGTTGGAAGAAGCGGGAGTTGCCGACGGTGCGGGTTTGGATGGTGATGCCGTGGTCGTTGAAGTCGTCGATGACTTTGTAGACGGTGGGGCGGGAGACGTCGGTGCTGCGTGCGATCCCGGTGATGGTGTGGTCGATGTGGGGTTCCTGGGCGAGGTGGTCGAGCACGCGTGCGTGGGGTGCGCCACCGAACAGGTCTGTAAACATCTTTTACAACTCCGATGTTACTTTGTACGGTATCGTAGATAAACCTTGTGTCAGTGTGTGCCATGGTTACGACGTGGGGGCCAGCGGCACCCAACGCCCTCTTCGCCCCCAAAGCACGCCCTAGACGCTGCAAAACGGTGCCCATAGGGATGGTGCGACAAGAGGGAAAACCCTATCCCATGCAGGGTGGGTCCAAGGCCCCGTGACCCGCGAGAAGGAACGCGTGCGCGACTACATGACGCGGGACGTCACCGCTCTACCCCCTGACCTGACCGTAGCGAAAGCCATCGGCCGCATCACGAACGAAGGCCACGTCGGCCTCCCCGTCGCCGACGGGGAAACCCTCATCGGGTTCCTCACCCCCAAAGAGCTCCTACGGCACCTCGACAGCAAGGAAACCCCCATCCGGGAGATCATCGCGCCCGGCACCGTCGTCGCTCACCCCGACATGAGCCTCGGCGATGCCGCCCGGATCCTCTTCCGCATGGGCGTCAAAGAGCTCCCCGTCGTGGACGACGAAGGCCACATGGTGGGCGTGATCAGCACCACGGACGTCATCCGCGGGCACATCGAACGCGTCACCCCCACCAAGATGAAGAAACTCCGCACCACCCTCGAAGGGCTCTACGACGTCAACATCGAAGCCGTGCAGAAACCCATCGAGATCGCCGACCTCCTCCCCACCCAGAAACGCATCTACGGGGACGAGCTCGACGGGCGACGCCTCGAGCTCATGCGTGGCCTCGCCGAGCCCATCCTCGTCGTCGAGAAAGAACCCCAACCCCTCCTCGTCGACGGGCACCATCGCGTCATCGCCGCCCGCGAGATGGACAAAGAAACCCTCGACGCGTACGTGCTCAAACTCGACCGCGACATCGAGCTTGGCCTCGAACGCAACGCGCGCGCCGCAGGCCTCGACACCCTCGACGACGTCGAGATCGTCGAAGAAAGCCAACACCCCCTCGTCGAAGTCACCACACGCTTCATCACCGACGACTGGCAAAAACGCCGCAAAAGTGCCTTCCTCAGCGAGATCGTCGAAGAAGAAGACCTCTAAGAAGAACAAAGAAGGGGGGGGACCCAGGCAGGAAAGCGCTGGGAGGCTGGGCTTGGAGGCATGGAACAAGCACGCCCGGGTCGCCCCACCGTACCATGACACGCATCCGCACGGCTTAACGTTGTCGGTTCAAAACGCCTAAACACCCGTTTAACCCGTCAACGGGTCCTCTCCCGGCTCCGGCAACGCCTTCCCATTGAAGAAAAACTCATCCGCATCCGTCAACGCGAACGCCACCAACCGCTTCACCTTCCACTCCAAGATCCCCACCCCCTTGAACGACCCATCCTCCCCCACCAACACGTACTCATCATCCCCAAACACCAACAACGCAGACCCCCGACGCTTAACCACCAACGGCGAAAAATACGGATTCCCCCCCAACGAATCCATCACGTACGCCTCCAACTGATCGAACAACACCCCCCGACGCTCCTCCGACTGAGGCCGAAACTCCTCGAAGAACACCCCCGGAGACTCCGAAGCCAACACGAACTCAAACGCCACCCGCGCATGACCCCCAAACCGACCCCGCGCCTCCGTCAACCCCTCCGAAGGAGGCCACCGCACCGAGAACGAACCCCCCTCCCCCGTCGCCACCAACTCCAACACGCGCCCCTCACGAACCTCGACCCTCGCATCCTCATGACCGAACAACGAACGAAGATCCCCCTCCATCGTCTCCGCTACACCCTCCAACGTCTCCAACACCGAAGCACGATCACCCTCGCTCATCGAACCACCCCCACGGACGAAGCCCCCCCTCAAAGCGTTTCGCCTTCAACGAACACGCCCAAACATCGACGATTCGCGGCCAAGGGAGGGATAGGCTCTTTATCAACGAACCCTGTGCACCGGGCGTGCCCGACTACGATGTCATCGTCGTTGGAGGCGGTCCCGGCGGATCCACCGCCGCTGGCCTCCTCAGCAAGCGCGGCTGGAACGTTGGCCTCTTCGACAAGGAAAGCTTCCCACGGGACAAACCCTGCGGCGACGCCATCAGCGGCAAAAGCGTCCGCGTCCTCGAGGAACTCGACATCGTCGAACACGTCGAAGAAAACCCCCACCAAGTCGCCAACGGCGTCATCTTCTCCTCGCCCAAAGGCGACGAAGTGCAGATCGACTTCCCCAAGAAGAAAGCCGCAGAATGGCGCCGCGAACGAGGCGCCTCCCCCTACACCAACCCCGGGTACGTCTGCCGCCGCGAGGTCTACGACAACATCGTCTTCCAAGCCGCCCGCAAGTTCGGCGCCGACGCGCACGAGGAAACCCCCATCGAGGAGCTCGTCTGGGATGGGGACCGCGTCGCCGGCGTCAAAACGGCCAACGGGGACGAATACACCGCCGATTGCGTCATCGGAGCCGGTGGAAGCCTTTGCCCCGTCGCCCGAGGCGTAGGCGCCTACGATCGCGACCCCGACCACTGGGTCGCCGCGATCCGCGTCTACTGGGATGACATCGCGGATCTCACCGACAACATCGAGCTTCACTTCCTCGACAGCGTCATCCCCGGGTACTTCTGGATCTTCCCCCTCGACAACGGGAGAGCCAACGTCGGCGTTGGCATGCTCGAATCCAAGATCAACGAAGACGGCAACGAACGAGATCTCAAAGCGTTGCTCGAGGAAGCCTACGAGCATCCGATGTTCGAAGGGCGCTTCGACAACGCGACCAAGGTCGAGGGAAGCCAGCGCGGCTGGATCTTACCGCTTGGCAGCAAGCAACGCCCCATCCATGGGAACGGCTGGGTGCTCGTTGGGGACAGCGCGCAACTGATCGACCCCTTCAGCGGGGAAGGCATCGGGAACGCGATGATGAGCGCGAGCCTCGCCACCGAACGGTTGGACAAGGTGCTCAACAACGGAGGCGCCACGCGCGCCAACCTTGCCCCGTACGAGCAAGCGGTGCGTGATGAGATGTGGGATGAGTTGAAAACCAGTCATCGCTTGCAGAAGATGGGACAGCACAAGTGGCTGTTGAACTTCGTCATCAGCCGAGCCGCGAACAGTCCCCACGTGGCTGAGACCATCAGCGACATGCTCGCTGACCGGGACAAGAAGGAAGAGCTGACCAACTGGTGGTTCTACCTCAAGCTCCTGTTCAAGTAGCGCGCTCGAGCGGCGTTCGTTAGCGGTGCAAGCGCCCGGACGATAGAGGAAAGCTAATCCCTCCCTTCGACCGTGCTGGGCGTCACGGATGCCCCGCATCGACTTGCATTCCCACACGCGCTTCTCTCCGGATTCACGCCTGAGGTTCGAGGACATCGCAAGGACGTGCGAATTGGCGGGGGTCGACGTGCTCGCGACGACGGATCATCACACGGCGGAGGGGGCGTTGAAGTTCAAGGCGTGGACGGAGAAGAATGAGACGGATCTGGAGGTCATCGTGGGGGAGGAGGTGTTGACGGATGCGGGGGAGGTGATCGGGTTGTTCTTGCAGGAGACGATCAAGAGCCCGTGTTCGTTGGGTGAGGCGCTTGATGCGATCCGGGATCAGGGGGGTTTGTTCTTGCTTCAGCATCCGTTCGATCCGATGCGGAAGGGGTTGGGGGAGAGGGCGTGGGAGGTTGCGCCGGATATCGTGGAGGTGTTCAACGCTCGTACCCGTTTGAACGGTTCGAACCGGAAGGCTCGGGAGTTGGCGGAGGAACGTGATTTGCCGATGGTGTCGTGTTCGGATGCGCACACGTTGGGGGAGTTCGGGGCCTCGTACACGGAGGTGCCGGAGTTCGATGTGGGGGATCCTGGCGCGCTGGTGGATGCGGTTCGTGAGGGGCGTATGGTGGGGAACACGTCACCGGTGTGGGTGAGCGTTCACAGCGTGTTGGCGAAGGGGTTGGGGAAGTTGGGTTTGTGAGGTGGTAGGGTGCTTTCGAAGCATCGGGATGCTGTTGATCGGGTTTTTCAGCGTGTGGCGGG
>PWVY01000124.1 GCA_003561665.1 Thermoplasmata archaeon | reverse complement strand
GGGGTTCTGGCCGCTTGGCTGTGTTAGATCGTAGACGCTGAACCATCCTCGTGCTTGGCCTTCGTGCACGGTTTCGCCCCCGACCGCGGCGTACCGCGCGTCTTGGCTGATGCTCACGGCGTGGGCCTCATCCATGAGGGTGTAGGAGTGTTCGATGGTCCCGTCCTTGAGGATCACGTGCAATCGGTAGGTGTTATCCTCTTGCGTGATGGCGACGGCTCGATCCGCGGTCGGGTTCGCATCTAGCAGCGTCACGAACCCGTCCATGGAACGTTCGAAGGCGTGCGTTAGGTTGCCCTCAACAACATCGTACGCGATGATATCGGGCCCGCTCGCTCCCGTCAGGCCCGAAGAGGAGACAGGCGCTACGAAAACGCGGGGGTGACGCTCGGCGGTGGCGAGCGCGTTGACGCCATCGCGATCCGTGGCGTCGACCGCGTCGACGCATCCTGGCCCAGTAGGGAACGTGAACACGTACACGTCCGCGTCGGACACGGCGCATGGACCCTCGTCCGTGAGGACTGTGCCGGTGTCTTCGACGCCGACGACGAAGTGGCCACCGGCGAGGAACCCAGCGTCGACCGGAGAGCCTCGGACCTCTTCGGGTGCCCACGAGGCTTCCCGTGGTTCTTCCGCGAGAGCGGCTCCTGCACCGAGGACAAGAACGATGAGCATGAGCGGGGCGAGGAGCGTCGCGAGGGGGGTTCTTGGCATCTAGCGTCGCCTCCGGTGGATCATGGCGCCTGCGCTGAGGGCCAGCGCGGGCACGATGACGCCCACGGGGATCCCGGATTCGTCCTCTTCAGGAACCTGTAGCGTGAACGTGCCTTCGTCGACCTTGTCCCCTGTGAAGGTCGAACGGATGACGAGGGTCACGTCGGTGGCTTCGCTACGTTCGGCGCCTCGGGGCACGTTCACGGTGACATCCACGCTCGCGCTGGCATCCGCATCCACATCCACGGTGGAGCGGGCCAACGTGGCTTCCCAAAGGTGTTCGGGGTTCGTGGCGTTGCTGTATGCGATCAACCGGTAGGTGTCGTCCACGTTCCCTGTGTTCTGGATCGTCACGCTGAACGTTTCTTCCGTGTCGGGTTCGACCATGATGGTGTCCTGCGGGCCTGAGAGGGCGGCCGCGTAGGTGGGATCAACGACGAAGAGGACGGTGGCTTCGTCCGCGGTCCCATCCTCCAGGGGAGCCGCGGTGAGCGTGGCCTGGTTCATGGTTCCTTCGGGAGCGTCCCCGGGGACCTGGAACGTCACGTTGAGGGTTCGCTCTTCACCGGGAGAGAGGTCGACCTCGGCACGTGTGCCTTCGTCGTCCTCGATCGTCACATCCCAGGCCTCGTCTTGATCGATGAGTGTCTCGATGGTCGCTTCCGTGTTCCCTGCGTTCCGAAGGGTCGCGGGGATCGTGATGGATTCTCCTTGTTGAGCCTCGACGCGCTCGTCGGGGACATCGATCTGTGCAGCGCGCAGCTCTTGAACCTCGACGGTGTACGTCGCTTCTCCTGCAACTTCACCCGTTGGTGAGGCTTGGCTCATCGCGCGCACGGTGAACGTAGCATCCCCCGGGCTTTGATGCTCAGCGGGGGTCAGGTTGAGGCTGACCGTCCCTTGCTCGCCGGGGAGAAGCTCTACGTGTGTCCGGTTGAAGGTGCTCGTCCAGGCGGGGGCCAAATCATGCGTTGAAACCTCGTACGTATCGAAGAGGCTCCCCGTGTTCGTTAAACCCAGGGTGAAGGTGCTCGGGGATCCAGGCCGGATCTCCGAGGGGCCTTCGATGGTCACGTTCGCGGTGTAGGCTTGCTGATACGCGTACACGGTGGAACCATCCGTGGCGATGAAGCGTTGACCGTCCTGGGAGAACGCCGCTGTTTCAAGGCCACCGATCATCCATAGGGGCTCGATGTCGTCGTGGTCGAACTGGTGAGCGTGGAAGGCGTGCAGCGCGTCCGCGACAACGTACACCTGGTGCCCTTCGTCGACGAAGAGCACTTGGGAGGGCGTTCCTTTCACATTGACCGTGTGAGCGGGTGAAGCGCGGGGTCCTTCGGGGTCCCCGTCTGCGTCCGTTTCCATGAAGGTGTGCTCGAAGAATGTGACCTCGCCTTGGTTGGTCCCAACGGCGATGTGGAGACCGAACGCGCCCATACTGATCGCCGTGACGGGGTCGACTTCCGCGCTGTAGGGACTTGAGGAGAATGCGAGCGCGTTCTCCCCATCGTCTGTGTCTTCGAACACGTGGTAGTAGAACATCCATCCCTCGTCGGTGCCGATGACCAAGAAGCTGCCCTCGTCATCGGTCGCGATGAGGCCTTCCTCCCCACGGTTGGCGAGTTCCAACGAGCCGCGCTCCTCGAAGCTTCCTTGATCGATCTCAAGAGCGTACACGTGCACGTCGCTGCTTCCAACCCCCTCCTCCGTCGTGGACACGAACACGCGTTCATGGTTCCCCGAGAGGGCGATGTCGACGATGATCTCGCCGCTTGGAGCCTCCCAGCGGGCATCTTCGCCTTCCACGAACGTTGGGCCTTGCTCCTGCTCAAGGATCAAAAGCGTCTCTTCATGTTGGGAGAGCAGCCATCGCTCGTCGAGGAACACGAGGTCTTCGATGTCCCCGCTTGGCGGGTCCCCGTCTTGGTACTCCGCGGCGTTGTTGGATCCACTCCCTGCAGAGAGGGACCACACATGCACGCGGTTCTCACCGCTTGCGGCGACCCAGGCGTCGCTTTGGCCACGGGGTTCAACCGCGATCACGCGCATGGTTTGACTCGAGAGAAGGCCCGCATCTGCGCTTCCGCAACTGGTCCAGGCCGTATCACCGGATCGTGGGGAGGCGGCCAAGTTCCAGGGGCAAACCTCCCCCTCGGAGGGCCCGAACGTGGGGCCCTGGGAGAGGGCAGCTGCTGCCACGGAACCGTCCGCAGCGAGGGTCACGTCGTTCACCGAAGCCTCGTTGTCGGGCGTGAAACTCCAGAGTTCCTCTGGACTAGGGGTGGGCGCCTCATCTTGCGCCGTCGCGACGCCCGCCAGGGCGAGGACCGTCACGATCAGCAGGAGATACAACCATCGCGTGCGGATGCTCATTCCCGTAATCACCTAAACGAGGCGCCAATTCTAGGGGGCGTACTTAACTGCTTTCGATTGTTCCCCGAAATGGGGGCCAAAGCGCCTATCTCGGCATCAAGCGGGGCCTTGAGGACCCTCGCCAAGCAGGTTCTGAAGCGTGTCTTGAAGCGTTTCAAGGCGGTCTCGAAGGCCCTCTTCTTGCCGCTCCACGCTCTCCAGACGAACCTCGAGGGTTTCCTTCTCCTCTTCCAATTCGTCTTTGAGTTCACCCGGCTCGTCCACGGCCACGAGCACGCGCCCCACGTTCCGGTACACCGGGGTGTCTCCAGTCAAATCTTCAAGAGCGGTGACGGTGCGGTCAAGCTCGTTGACCTGCATATCCATCTGCTGTTTCTGGGTGAGAAGAGACTGAAGCTTTTGCTGCGTCTCTTGGTACTGTCGAAGCTGGTTTTGAACTTGCGGGGGTATATCGCCTTGCATTCATGACACCTCACAGGGGCTTGTATCCGCGTCGAGGACATCTTCGATCGTGCGAACCCAAGTCAGGTGCGCGTTCATCCATGCCCGCACGCTGGGAACATCCTCGCTTTTGGCTACAAGCCAAGCGGTTTCATCGTCTCGACGCTCAAGACTCGTCTCTACGCCGGGGAACCCGTCATCGTGCTCGGGTGAAAGCGCACCTTCGAGCACATCGACCTGTTGGGGCGTCCCGTCGACGGTGACCTCAAGCGTCAGGGGCACAGCCGAAACCAGTCCAGGCACAGGGAAAAGCGTTTCGCCGAACCGAAACGGGAACGAAGCAATCATCGAGCTCATTATAGGCCCTCCCGGAGACCTTAACCGAGAGTGCGAGCCCTAGCCCTGTGCTCATGTTCCGTTCATCGGGCTTCTCCACTCTCAGCGTGTGGGACCATCGGGGCTACACCGTTCCTTGGTATCCGAAAGTGGCCCAGAACGAGTTGCCGGCAAATTCCTGACCGAGCGCCGGCTCCCCGTCCAGGTTGACTTCAAGGGGAACGTGGAGGATCTCTGGGACGAGCACGCGGCCGCCACCGAGCGCTTCGAGGCGATCCAAGCCAAGATCCGGCATGGAAACGCGACCCTCAGCGACATGCAGAACCCGGAAGCGGTCGAGGCGAGCCTCCTGGATCTCAGCGTCGAACTCGCCGACCGCATGCTGCGCGATTGCAGCTTCTGCCGATGGCGATGCCAAGTTGACCGTGGTGCAGCGACAACCGTATCCCCATCGCTGAGTGGCAACCTATGCGAAAGGATATGCAGCGCTAGGCCTGCAGCATCACCCTATGCCGGTTGCCATCAGCCAACTACCGGGTTTTGAGTTGCTTGGCGACCGTGGGGCGTTCCTTGTAGAACACCTTCTTGTTGCAGTACGTGCAACGAACGCCTAGGCTGCCCGTATCGAACTCCACGCTTCGTCCGCAACCTCCGCATGTGTACATGGTGGATCAGTCCTCGAACAGGGTGCCGATGTCCCGGGGTTCTTCTTCCTCTTCGGGTTCCTCGGGGGCTTCTTCGGCTTCCGCTTCGGGCTCGTCCTCGGGTTCCTCGGCGGGTTCTTCGGCTTCCGCTTCGGGCTCGGGCTC
>PWVY01000277.1 GCA_003561665.1 Thermoplasmata archaeon | reverse complement strand
TTCTTGGCTTGCAAGATTTGCGTCAACGCCGGCAGGCGAGGATCGTTCATCGCTTCGACCACCGTCACGACCGCCGGCAGCGGGCTGCGAAGCGTCTCGACGCCGTCATCGATCTCCCGAACCACCTCGACGCTACCATCCTCCACCGTCATCTCGTACACGTAGGATAGCAACGAGGCCCCCAGGAACTCGGCCACCATGGGACCCGTGCTCGCCGTGTGGCTATCCGCCGATTCCTCGCTCGCGAACACGAGGTCAACGTCACCAGCATGCTCGACAGCTTTCGCGAGAGCTTGGGCTTTCCCAAGCCCTCCACCCTCCTCAAGATCCGGTGCTTGGATGGCGATGGCTTCATCAAGGCCCATAGCGAGGACTTCACGAAGCGTTTCATCGATGCCTTCGGGACCCAGGCTGATGGCGACAACCTCATCGAGGACGCCATCTTCCTTGAGTTCCACAGCCGCTTCGACCGCGTGTTTATCATACTGTGACACGACGCGCTCGGCTCGGCTCGCATCCGGCTCGCGTGTTTTCTCATCGATCCGGACCTCTTCCGTGTCCGGCACCTGTTTGACGAGGACGGCAGCCTTCATGGGTTCACCTTTGGTTGGCGCAGGCACGCAGCCCCGCCTATAAGGTTTTGACTCCGCGAAGACTGGAGTCCCGTGTCAAACAGAACGTGAACGCTACCCGTGGAACGGCTGGGAAAGCTCTTGCTAGGGCGTGCATCCCCACGTCGACGGGGCGATGTGCGCGTTTCGACGGGTCGAGGGGGACGCGGCGGCCTACGTGGCTTCCTCGATGACTTCCACGACCTCTGCGAAGGCGAGGGTCCCGGATACGTTGTTCACCTTCGCCTTCACCACTTGGCCCTTGCGGGATCCGCTCACGAACATCGTGAACTTGTCGACGTGAGCGACGCCGTCTCCTTGGCGTCCGGTGTCCTCGATCTTGACCTCGTACGTGCCGCCTTCCTCGACGGCTTCGGCTTCCTCTTCGACCTGCGTGGTTTGCTTGCGGGCTTGAACGGGTCGGTGCGCGCCGCAGGCATCGCATTGGAGAACGAGCGTTCGCCCATCCTTCACGAGGTTCGTGTCGGGGCGGCTGCACTCGCTGCAGATGACGTAACTTTCCACGTACCGGTCGAGCCGGTCTTGGATGGTATGGCGAGAGTGGTCGCCCTGGAGCTTCAAGCGCCGGTCTTCGTAGTTCCCGGCGGCCCCGATCTCTCGGAGGAGGCGCGCGACGACCTCGTCGGGTTCACGGTTCATCGCGTCGAGCACATCGGCGAAGTTGCGAACCACGGTGGCCTTTCCTTCCTTTGCGACCTCAAGGTCGGGAAGCTCGAAGCGCTCTCCCGTGCTGATGGGTTCAGGGATCTCCTCTTTGGCCCTCTCGAGGAGTGAATCATAATCGCTCATGTTGCACGGTTGAGGCCGGGCTGCGTTAAAGGTGTTATGTGAGTGTGCGGGCCCCAGCTTTCACCCCATCGTAACGCCCGGTTTCATCGCAGGGCTGTGTTTCAGCCCGCTCGACGGGTTGACCCGTGGGGCGGGGCCGCCGGCGGTTGCCGGGGAGGCCCAGGGTGCCACCCCTTGCTGGGGGCCCTGTCAGGTGCCGCGTTGCCCCGGCATCATCGTAGAGCCCCGGAGGGGGGTCCCTCCGTTGCGAGCCACTCGCCGGGCGCCCATTTGGGCGCGACACCATGGGAGAAGGTAGGTGCGCTTGTGTCTTGAACCCATCCCTCTGGAGAGCACGCGGGGATGCTCTCTTTAGGGGGTAGTCGGTTCAGGGGGTCCGTGGCGCAGGATTACTTGCTCACGTTGCAGGCGGTCGCGGAGGATCGTCCCGGGCTTCTTGCGGAGATCGCTGGCCTCGTGACATCGCTCCGGGGGAACATCGTGCATGTTGAGCATCGACAAACACGGGGCATGTTGACGCTGTTGATGCTCATCGAGGACCCAGAGGATGAGGGTTCAAAACGTGAGCGGTTGGCACGGATGGGGGACGTGTTGACAACCCGCCTTCAAGGGCTGGGCGTGGATGCGACCGTGGGCGTGAGTCAAACGCAAGCGGACCCGCCGGTCCGGGATCTTCGCGTGATCACGATCATCGGGGCAGACAAGGTAGGCGTGATGCATGCCATCACGCGCACCATCGCGGATCATTCGGTCCCGATTTTGCAGACCCACCAGGTCGCATCGGGGGAGTTCATGGCGTTCGAGATCGTCGTCGACGTGGGAGGGAACGGGGGGAAGAAGGCGGATATCCAGACGCTGCGTGATGATGTGCGGACGACGTGCGAGGCGGTTGGGGTGGACGTGGTCGTGCAGCCTCACGGCGTGAATCGCCGGCGTCGGCGATTGGTCGTGTTCGATATGGATTCGACGTTGATCCAGGGGGAGGTCATCAACGAGTTGGCGCGTGCGGCGGGGGCCGAGGAGGAGGTGGAGGCTTTGACGAAGCGCGCGATGGAGGGGGAGATTGAGTTCGAGGAGGCGTTGCGGGAGCGGGTTGCTCGGTTGGAAGGGTTAGGGGAGGAGGAGCTTGAGAGCATCGCGGACGAGATGCGGTTGACGCCGGGGGCGAGCGATTTGGTCCGTGTGCTCAAGCAGATGGGGTTCAAGGTTGCGTTGATCAGCGGGGGGTTCACGTTCTTCACCGATCGTTTGAAGGATCGGTTGGGGTTGGATTACGCGTTCGGGAACGAGCTCGTGATCGAGGGTGGGGAGTTGACGGGCGAGGTGGAGGGGGAGATCATCGATAGCGCGCGGAAGGGTGAACTGGTGGAGGAGATCGCGAGGGAGGAGGGTTTGCCGTTGGAGGAGGTTGTGGCGATCGGGGATGGGGCGAACGATCAGATCATGTTGAAGAACGCCGGGTTGGGCATCGCGTTCAACGCGAAGGATATCTTGCGTCGGAAGGCGGATGGGCAGATCACGAAGGATAACCTTGCAGGGTTGTTGTATTGCTTGGGCGCGAGCGATCTCGAGTTGGATGAGTTCAGGCGTGAGTCCCCCCCGGTGTCTGAGTCGCGTGACTAGGGCATGTGGAGGCCGCCGTTGACGTGGAGGGTTTCTCCAGTGATGTAGGAGGCGTCGTCGCTGACGAGGAACGCGATGACGCTCGCGATTTCTTCGGGTTGACCGACGCGGCTTAGGGGGATCACGTGTTGTCGGCGTTCGCGTTCTTCGGGGGAGTCGTTCTTGATCATGTCGGTCTCGATGGCGCCGGGGCAGACGGCGTTGACGAGGATGTTGTCTCTGGCGAGTTCGCGGGCGAGGCTTTTGGTGAGGCCGAGCACGGCGGCTTTGCTTGCGCTGTAGTGGGTCCCGTGTCGGCTGCCGCGGACGGCGAGGATGCTGGAGAGGTTCACGATGCGGCCCTCCCCGTTCGCTTTGAGGTGGGGGACGAGCGGTTTGGTGACGTTGAACGCGCCTTGCGCGTTGACCTTGTTCACGCGTTCGAACGCTTCGGGGGTGACGTTGTCGATGGTGTCCCTGGGGTACATCCCCGCGTTGTTGATGATGGTGTCGAGGTGGGGGAAATGGTCGAGGGCTGTTTTGGCGAGGTCCTTGGCTTGCGTGGGGTCGGCGATATCGGCTTGGGTTACGGTGGCTTCGACCCCTTGGTCGCGGACGGTTTGGATCGTGGTTTTGGCTCGGTCTTGGGCCTCGTGGTAATGGAGGGCGATGTCGAACCCGTCTTGGGCGAGGCGTTTGGCCGTTGCGGCTCCGATGCCGCGGCTTGATCCGGTGATGAGTGCTGCACGCTCGGCCATGCTCGCTGGAGGTGGGGGGGCGTTGAAAAGGGTGCGGGTGGCGCGTGTCAGGGGTCGCGTTGGAGGGCGTTGTTGGTGGCTTCGAGCAGTTCGGTCATGCTGAAGGGTTTCTCAAGGAGTGCTTCGATGCCGAGGGTCTCGGTGGCGGTGGCTTCAAGGGTGGGTTGGGATCGGCCGGTGACGCCGATGACGGTCATGTCGGCGAGGTCGTTGTCGGGGCCGAGTTGTTGTTGCATCGCCCATGCGTCGTGCCCGGGGAGGGTTAAATCGAGGAGGAGGAGGTCGGGTTGTTCGATGGCGGCGAACTCGAGGAAGGCTTCCCTGTTGGGGAATGCGTTCACGTTGTGGCCTTCTTGTTCGAGGGCTTGTTCGAAGAGTTCGAGGAGATGGGTTTCGTCGTCGATGATGCAGATGTTGGAAGGTTGATGCTTCACGTGGGCTCCTCCTGGTCTCGCTCCGTCGGGTTCGAGGCTCTCTCTCGAGGGGGCCTTAAACATGCGGGTTGTGGACGTTGCTTGGTTCCAGGCGGCCGTTTGAGGGGGCTTGGGGGGCGCTTTTGGGTTATGGAGTGGTTTCACGTTCGAGCGCGGGGAGGCGGAATTGGAAGCCGGTCCATCCGTTGTCGAGGGTCGTGGCGATGAGGTGTGCGTTGTGGAGTTCGAGCAGGGCTCGTGCGAGGGGGAGGTCGAGGTCGTCCTCGTCGAGTCGTGCGGGTTGGGAGAGGGCGGTGATGAGGTGGGTTTGGTCGAGGTCGGGGTCGGTGGATCCGATGAAGCCGTGAACGTGTTGTTCGTTCCATGTGACTCGGATGCCGAGGGCACCGTTTCGTGTCCTGTATGCGAGGTGGCGTGTGAGGGTGTGGATGGCTTCGGTGAGGTGTTCGGGGTCGCCTT
>PWVY01000036.1 GCA_003561665.1 Thermoplasmata archaeon | reverse complement strand
GGGCAGTCGACGACGGGCGCGTTCACGATCGCCTGGGAGCCTGTGGAGCAGGTTGTCGTGTATGAGGTCCGAGAGGAGAGGATGGGGTCCGGGGAGGAAGGGACGAGGGTGCTTAAGGCTGGGAGCGGGGACCGCTTGTCTTTGCAGGTGAGCGAGGAGGGGCAGTACGTGTACAGTGTTCGAGCGTTGAACGCGTTCAATGCGAGCGCGTGGAGTTCGACGGTGGTCGTGAACGTGATGTTCGACGAGGGTGAGGGACGGGTGGGGGATGGGGATTTCCGTGAGTGCCCTGCACCGGGGGAGGAGGGGGATGTTTCCTGGCGCGAGTGCGTGCTGGGCATCGAGGGGAACCGAAGCGTGGACCCGGATGATGGGGGGGAGGATGAGCCCGTGGATCAGGACCCGGAGGCCGATGAGGATCGGCGCATCCCGGGCCCTGGCTTGATGGGGCTCGTGATCGGGGCGGGGTTGGCGCTGGTTGCTCGAAGGCGCCGGGGTTAGATCTCGTCTTGGATGAGTTCATCCAGCGCGGAGACGCGCTTGGTCCAATCGTCGGGATGCGCCATGCGGGTGGCGGCGTACATGTTGGAGAGGAGCGCGTTCCCATCTTGCGGGGTGAAGCAGAACCCTGTGACGGTGTCGTCGTCCACGAAGAGGCTCTCGGTGGCGAGGACGCCTTGGTTCACGATGCGGCCGAAGGGGCCGGTTTGTCTACCGTTGTTGAACACGAGGTCTGCGTCCATCTTCTCGGTGGAGGCGACGAGCGGATCGTTCCGGACACGTTCGAGGATGGTGTCCTTGCTCACGTCGTCTTCGAGCTCGAAACGGAACCACACGGTGTGCATGAACTGCGTGGGCACCTTGATCGCGCTTGAGAAAAGGTCCAGCTCGTTCCCCGTCGTGGCGTACAGGTCCACCACATCGTGAGCGTGGTGTGTCCCCTCCGGGGCGTCGTGAACGGAAAGGTGCGGTGCAAGGGGGGCACCGCCGGCTTGGCCAACGTCCGTGCCGCGGCGGATGCACACGACGCTGCCTTCGTCGAACTGCTCTGGGTCGTCTCCCGTCATGGTTCGAATCAGGCTCGCGATGGTGTGCGTGTTGCAGGAGACGATGTGCACGAACCGGTCGTCGAGACCGTCGAGCACGTCGTCGTTGATGCGGGCTGCGTAGGGCGTACCGAACCCAGCCTCGCTGCCTTGTGCAAGGAAGCCTTCGGGTCCGTCCATGGCCTCGTACTCGGGTTTCCGATCAAGCGCGATGCCGCTGGGGGTTGCTTCGATGACGACGGTGGCGTTCTCGACGGCTTCATCCAGGGTCCCATCCACGGTGAACCCCGTGTCTTCGAACGCTTCCTTCTTCGAATCGTCAACGACGAAACGGGCTCCACCCTCGCGCAATTGCTTAATCAGAGGGCGATCTCGCCCTCGAGGGGTGTGCTTGGTGAAGGTGACCTCGTCGAACCCGAGCTGGGTCTGGTACCGGTTGAAAAGATAAACCAGGGGGGCTCCGATGGTGCCAGCGCCTTGGACGTGCACAGTGGTCATGGTGGTCCTCAGGGCTTGGACCCGCCTGGTGGATAAAAAGGATACGCCCCTCGGGCGGCTTTGGAGGTCAGGGAGAAGGTTATCGCTTGCACAGGTTCACGAAGTTCTGGAAGATCTCGGTGCCGTACTCGGTGTGGGAAACTTCGGGATGGAATTGGAGCCCATACAAGGGGCGTTCGTTGCTTCGGATGGCTTGGATGGGGCAATCCTGAGAGCGAGCTAGGGTCACGAACCCATCCGGTAGAACGGTGACCTCATCGTTGTGGCTTTCCCAGACTTGGCTTCGCTCGGGGAGGCCTTCAAGGATGTCGTCCTGCGGGACGCTTTCTTCGAGGATTAGCTCTGTTTTCCCGAACTCGGGCGTTTTCGCAGCTTTTGCCTCCCCTCCGAAGTGCCGGGCCATGAACTGGTGACCCGCGCAGATGCCAAGGATAGGGAAGGTCGCCTCATCGAGGTACGTTCCGCATTCTCCCAAAGCATCCTCCAAGCCTACCCGGGGAGCGCCCCCTGAGAGGACCAACCCGTCCACGTCTAGCTGATCGAAAGGCGTGGTGTTCGGTTTGATCTCCGTTTCCACGCCAAGGTCTCGCAGGGTTCTCCATTCACGATGCGTCCATTGCCCACCGTTATCGATGACGACGATGCGCACCATCAGGAACCCCTCACGAGGACGTGCGCGGCCGAGGGCTTGGCGAAGCGGTGGTTGGGACGGTGCATCGGTGACATGGCGGCCAAGTCCCCTCGGGTTCTTAAGCGTTCGTTGCAGGGCCGGTTCCTTCAAGGAGGGCTTGATGCATGCGCGCTCATGTCCCGATTCGCCCGCAGCCAGGCTCCGATGATCATCATCAACATGAAGGTCTACCCGCAAGGCATCGGGGATGCCGCCGTGGACCTCGCTCGCACGTTGGAAACTGCAGCCGATGCATATCCCGATGCGACGCTAGCGCTTGCGCCTAGCCATCCTGACCTGGCACGGGTTCGCGATGCGGTCGAGGTCCCCGTGCTTGCCCAACACACCGACGGTCACGAGCCCGGGTCAGGGACCGGGCGCGTTCTTCCAGAGAGCCTCAAGGACTTGGGCATCGATGGGAGCCTCGTGAACCACGCAGAACGTCAAATCCCTCCCAAAGAGATCGAGCGTGCCGTGAAGCGCCTCACCGATGCCGGGTTGGCTTCCGTCGTGTGCGCAGAGGACGCGAACAAGGTCGCGCAAGTCGCCGAGCATGATCCCACCTTCGTAGCGATGGAGCCCCCCGAACTCATCGGCGGGGAGGTATCCGTCACAACCGCGAACCCCGACATCGTCGAGGAAAGCGTGCAAGCAGCAAACAAGGTGAACCCCGACGTGCCCGTCTTGTGCGGGGCTGGGGTCAAGACCGGGGAAGACGTGTCCACAGCGCTTGATCTGGAAACCCAGGGCGTGCTCGTGGCCTCGGCCGTCGTGAAGGCCGATGATCCAGGGGCCGCGCTCGCCGACCTGCTAGATGGCGCCGTATAGTCGCACGATGCGACGGTCGGCGCAAAGAGAGGAGAGAGGCGAAGAGGAACCGGTTCAAACAGCGGCTAAGCTATGCCTTCCGTAGGTAGGGCAAGCCCGTGGAATCGTTGACGCCGACCTCATACCCATCAGGCATCTCCGTCTGCTCACCAGACTTTGGAGTCTTCTTCGAGAAGAAGTAGATCGTTTGCGTCCCGCCATTCTTCAGCTCCACATCCCGTTCATACAGGGTGTATCCGTTGTGTGTGTGCGGCATCCCTTGCACCCGATGCGACCACGCTTAGGGGAGGGATGAAGGTTCCGCTTTGGAATGTACAGAAACAATCATTTTTTGGGTTAATCGGCGCTAAAACGATGAAAGTGCCCGGTTGGAACTCAACGCGTTCAGATGGGAGTCAATTAAAAAGGCGAAGCTCTTTGCGAAGGCAAATGGAGGCCGGCCCCTCGAGATGGCATCTCAACCCGGAGGCATGTTAGTGGCTCGGCCAGAAGAAATCGTGCAAGCTGCGCGATCCTCCGGCATCCAGGTCACCTTGTTCTCCGGGCTCGAGCCCGTCCGCACCGTCATCGAGATCGCAGACCGGCTCGATCGATCCCTCGCGGAAGTCGCCAACACCGTGCTCCTAACGGTCCACAAGGAGCCCGTGCTCGTCCTTGTCCCCGGCGACCGCCAAGTTGACGGGATAGCCATCGCGCAACGGTACCGCACGGAAGCGCTGAAAGTCTCCCTCTCCACCCGGCGACAAGCCGAAGAACTCACCGGGTACCAAACAGCCCTCATCCCCCCCTTCGGCCTGGACCAAAGCATCGACATCCTCCTCGACGAGCACTTCCTCGAGCACGACACCATCGTCCTCCCCTCCGGTAGCCCCCACGCACTCATCGAAGCAAACCCCGAAGAACTGGCAACGCTCCCCAACGCGACCGTCGGAGAATGGTCACGCCCCCACCCCGACTAAGGGCCACACAAAGGCCGTCTGTTCCTCAAGCCTTCATCGATTCAACAGGCGTCTTGCCAAGCGCTCAGGCCTCACTGTCCTCTGCAAGGCAGGCTGTGGCATACCCTTTGTAGTTACGAACGAGACCCGCGCCCAAGGCCCCCGAATGAACATCCCCCCAACCCTTCCGCTTATCCTCCTCGTTGCTGTGATGACCGCCACGGGGATCGCTGGCGTCGCCACCGCACAGGAGGACGATGATGCCCAACCAGCGCCAAGGTTCATCCAGGGTGAGCCCGACCTGAACGTCTTCCTAGCAGGCCCCGATCCCCTACTTGAAGCTGGAGCCAAAAACACGCTCGAGCTTCAGGTGTCCAACGACGGCAAACTCGTCACAGGGGACCCCCTCCATCGCGACATCGTCACCACCGCCCGCGATGTCCGTGTCGAGCTTCACGACGATGATACCCCCTTACGCGTCCACACCGAACGTCAGTCCATAGGCTCGATAAGCGAAGCCCAACCACGCTCGATCTCCATCACCGTCACCGTTCCCAACGATGCACCCTCCGGCCCAAACCCCCTCACCGTCGACCTTGAATACTCCCACACCTGGGAATTCGATGAAGCCGCCGACAGCGTGGAGGAACGAACCCAGACGACCACTCACGACATCGACCTCCGCGTTGAGGATACG
>PWVY01000024.1 GCA_003561665.1 Thermoplasmata archaeon | reverse complement strand
GATGCGTTCGGCGTGGAGGAGTTCGGGGAGGTTCACGGTGACGTCGATGCCGGTTTGGTTGAGGGTTTTGGTGATGGTTGCGGTTTCGAGCGTGTTGCCGCCTTGGAGGATCTGCACGGTGACGTTTTCGGGGGTGACGCTGGCGTCGTTGACGTGCGCGGTGAGGGTGGCTTGGCTGGGGATGTAGGCGGTTTGGGGGAGGGTGATGGTGGGGGCGCGTTCGGGGTGGATGTGCACGGTTTCGGTGGTGCGGGCTTGGTTGCCCCAGCGGTCTTCGGCCGTGATCGTGAGGGCGCGCGTGCCGGGGGTGTTGAGGACGGGGGAGAGGGTGATGGTGGCGTCTTCCTCGTGCACGGTTTTGGAGGCGACGAGGGTGTCTTGGTCGGTGATGTTCACGTGCACGGGGGGGCTTTCGTCCTCGACGGTGAGGGTCACGTGGAGGGGGAGCCCGGCTTCTTGTTGGTTCTCCCGGTGTTGGTGGTCGGTGATGGTGAGGTTCGTGAGGGTGGGGGGTCGAAGTTCGCTGACGGTGTAGTGGATCAGCGTGGTGTTGACACGGTCGGCGGTGTCGGTGGCGACGGCAAGGAGGCTGTGTTGGCCGGGGGTGTCCGTGGGGAGGGGCACCTTCGTGGTGGGGTGGGTGGCGTTGGCGGTGAGGCTTGCAAGCGTGTCCCCGTCGGCGTCGAGGATGTCGAGGAAGACGCAGGGGTCCACAAGCCAGCATAGGTCGTCGGTGAGGTTCAGCGGGAGCGTGGCGGGTTCGTCCTCGGGGGGGGGGTCCGGGATCGTGATCGTGTCGGGATCGCTTTGAACGGTGGTGGGGGGTTCGAGGGTGGGGGGTTCGCGGTCGGGGCGGAGCTCGGTGACGGTCGTGGCGTTCTCGTTCCCGTCCCAGTCCACGACGGTGAGGGTGAGGGTCCCGTTGGCGATGGTTTCGGTGACGGTGAATGTGAGATGGTGGGTGCCGCTTTGGCCAAGGGGGGCGTGGTGGGCGTTGTCGTCGTCCACGGTGAGCGTTGCTTCTTTGAGGCTTTCGCTGGGGCTTTGAAGCGTCGTGTTCACGGTGAGGGGTTCGCCAACGGGCGCGGGGGTGAACCCGTCGTGGGGTGTGGGCGTGGTGCTCGTGGCGTGGATGCGGGGCTCGTTGACATCGTAGGCGGCGTCCATCGTGTAGGGTCCGCTGGTGCCGTGCAGCTCGTCGCCTTGTGTGAGCGTGATGCGCCATCCGTGCATGGGGGCTCCATCGGCCCAGGCTTGCAGGTGGGGCGTTACGTCGACGTTGAGGGTTTGGCCAAGGTCGCATTCTTGTTGCGTTGGGCTGACGGTGACGGGATGCTCGCCGGGGGGGGCTTGCGTGGCGTTGGTGGCTTCGCTCCAGGGACCGGTGGCGGTTTGGACGGTGAGTTCCGTGGTGGAGCAGGCGTCGGTGGCCAGGTGCATATCCAGCTCGATGCCGAGCTGGGCGTCGTGGATCGTCATGTTCGTGAACGCGTCCGGTTCGAACCCGGGTTCGATGAGGAGCACGCGGGAGGCGTTGAGGGTCCAGGCGTTCTCGGTGACGTTCGAGCTGTCGTGGGGTTCGGCGAGGATGTGCTTGACCATGGGGCAGTCCTCGAACGCGCTTGCCGATCGAGGGTCCTCGCACGCGCTGGTTTGCGCGCTCGCGGGGGGCGCGGGGGCCACGAGAAGCAGGCCCCCAAGAAGGGTGACGGCGAGGAGCGTCACGGCGAGGGTTCCTTTGGTTTCGCGGCGGCGGTCGAGCGCGGCGAGGATGCCCCAGGCGCCGGCGAGCAAAAGGGGCGCGCTGGCGGCGACACCGAGGCCTTGCGCGATGTCCAGGCTTTCGCGCCCGATCGTGCTCGTGAGCGCGATAAGGGGAACGGCAAGCGCGATCAAGCAAAGGCCAAGGGGAAGCGCCCAGGCACGAAGCGGGGAGAGGGGCAAATCGGTCTCGTGCGCGCTGGCTCCTTCGAACGTGAGGGCCGCGCCGATGACGAGAAGCGGGATGCCCAGCCACGAGATGGGCACGACGGTGGGGAAGGTGGGAACGATGGCGACGAGGAGGCTTGCAAGGACCGTTTTGGCGCTCCCGAGGCGGATCCCGACGAAGGCGATGAGGAGCGCTACGGCGAGAACGCCCATGGCGAGGGCCTCGTCGAAGAGGGGGTGGGGGCGGGGTTGGGCAAGGCCTGCACCGAGCACCATGAGAACGGGGCCAAGGTAGGCGATGTTGCGGTTCATACGCGGATCCCCTCCCCCATGGCGTGTTGGAGGACGCCCAAGGGCGTTTCGACGACGTGCACGTTCATGCCTCGCAGGGTTTTCACGTTCTCTTCGTGAACGCGTGCCCATTCGCGTTGCTCCTCGTTAATCGGCTCGGGGAGCGAGGGCACGATCACGGTCACGCTGCATTCTCGAGCGAGAAGCGTCATGATGCCTTCCTTGTCGTCTTCGTACAAGAGCGGGCTTAGGACCACGACCTTGGCGCCTTGTTGGATGGCGTGCAGGGACTCGCGAACGGCGAGCTGGATCGGGCATGCTCCGCTTGGCTCCATCTCCGCGAGCGCGGTCATGACCCGGTTGGTGAACGCGCGGCCCGCATCGCCTTGCAACAGGTGGGGGGCATCGCCCAGGAGGAGCCCGGTGAACGAGTCGCCGCCTTGGAAGGAGCCTTCGTAGGTAAGCGCTGCGCCTCGGGCGACCTCGTGGATGGGCGCATCAACGAAGGCCCCGAACCCGGTGCGTTCGCGGTGATCGATGATCGCGACGGTTTGCGTGACGCGCTCGTCGTGATACTCGTTCACCATCAAGTCGCGTTTCTGCGCGGTGGCTTTCCAGTTGACGAGGCGGAGCGGGTCGCTGGGTTGGTACTCGCGGATGCTGTAGAACTCGCTCCCGGTGCCCGCGTTCGAGCTGATGTACTCGCCGGGGCGCGGCGTGGTGTACCGGGGGCGTCCCTGGGGCTCGCGGGGAGCCTCGCGTCGGGGCGTCACGGTGAACGAGAGGGGGGAGGCCTCCACGTCGAGGTCCTCCTCGATCAAGCGGAAGGGATCGCTGGTGCGAACCTGCACAGGGGGCAGGTGGAAAAGGCCCGGCACGGGCACCGTGATCGTGAACGCGGCCTCCAAGGAGGCATCCGGCTCGAGAACGCCCTTGACGCGTTCTTGGCCTTCCGTGACGACGAGGCCTTGGGGGAGGGGTTGGCGGGCTTCCACCCGCTGGTGACCGCTGGTTGTCGAGAGCGCGAACCCGGCCTCGATGGGCGTGTCCTCTTGGAGGAAGGCGGTGCTTGCGGTGCGCGTGACGGTCACGCCGGCCGTGGACACGCTGCGCACGGCGGCAAGCATCCATGCAAGGCCTGCTGTGCCAAGCACGGCAAGCACGAGGTGGTTCAACGCGGCCCCCATCGACAACGCGATGACGCTGGCCCCGAGCAACGTAAGGCCTCGGCCCGTGATCATGGCTCTCCCTCCTCGGCTTCGCCCATGTAGGGCGCTTGAAGGCCCGGGTCATGCTCGGGCCAGGCTTGATCTTCCCGATGGTAGAGGCTCCACGCGGTGGCGCCGCCGATGAGCCCGGAAAGGCCATACGCGACGCCTTGCAGGCTCAAGGGCGCGGTGAGGACGCGGAACACCGTCAACCCGATCTCGCTGGCTCCGCTGACGTGCCGGCTTTCATCCATGACGACGAGGGCCCGCTGCGCGGGGGCCTCGTCCGTGGCAAGCCCCGTGACGAGACCGATGACGCCGCTTCCTTCAGCGTACCGGTTCGTGGCGAACGTCGCGTCCCCGACCACGATGAGGGTGCCTTCTCCATGGTCGACGCTCACCACGAGGGGGCACCCGTCCCTGCAGGAGGGATCGGCCTCGTCGATCTCGCCGGTGCCGCTTGCATCCTTGACGGTGCGGTTGCCGGCTTCGGCGAGAACGGTGACGTGTTCGGCATCCTCGGGCACCAACAGCTCCACGGGTTCCCACAGGTTCACGAGGGACCCTTGGATCGTGGCTTGCACCACGCTGGGGTTGCCCTCCGTGGACAGCAACCGGTGGCCTTTCTCGAGGCCGAACCGCTCCAACAAGCCATCCGAGGCGCCTGTGTCGTCGAGCACGATGGCCGTTCCCCCTTGCATGATGAAGGTTTCCACGGTGCGGGCCTCGGCGCCTGTATAGCCTCGTTCAGGACCTACGGCGAGGTACACCGCGTCGGTTTGGTCCTGATCGATCCCGTCCAGCGCGGAGGTTCCCATCGTGAGCGCGGCGACCTCGTAGCCTTGTTGGCGGAGCCCGTTGACCAGCAAGGAGGCGTCCTCGTCATCGTTCCCGTACGCGCTAAACCGCGTGTCGGTCAAGTCCAGGGTCGGGAGCAGCAGCGCGAACCCGGCCAGGAGCGCGGCCCCGGCGAGCGCGGCGTACACCAGGCGCCGGTTCAAGCGACCAACCCCTTCTCGCGCATGTGGGATTGGAGGCTGCGCAACCGGTCCACGGCTTCAGTGCGCATGCCCGGGTGTGTTCGCCCGTACCAGGCGTCCTCGAAGAGCCCGACAAGACCCATCACGGGGTCATGGTCCAGCGACAACCGTTCCGCGAAGCGTTCCCCGAACTCGCGAACGGTCTCGGTTTCTTCCTCGGGTTCTCCGAGGACCTCGGCCGTGGCGCGTAACTGGAGGTAGGCTTGGTAGAT
>PWVY01000343.1 GCA_003561665.1 Thermoplasmata archaeon | reverse complement strand
GTCGTTGATGACGGGGGTTAGGTCGGCGATGTTGACGAGTTCGACACCGTCGGGCCCGATGGCTGCTTCTTGGAGGTCTTCGTCTGTGTCGAGGGCTCCGATGCAACCGGTGAGGGTCATCGTGACCATCATGAGGCTAACCCAGATCGCTCCGCGCATGGTGGGGGGGTTGCCGTGGACGGATAAAAGCGTTGTTGTGGACGAGGCGCTCTTTGCGGGGGCTTTGAGTGGAGCCTGTGGGCTGGGGGTGGTGTTCGACCCGTTCTGTGGGGTTCGGGATCGGGCCGGTCAGGGTTGCCCGGGGTAGGTTGTCTTGATGTTCTCCCGTTCGATGATGGGGAGGATCAGTTGGCTTGCGTCCTCGCCCCAGTGGATCTCGATGGGGGTTGCGGCGTGGCTGGGGACGCGGTCGGGTGCATCTGCGGTGATGCGTAGCTCGAGCGTGTTCCCGGTGGGGATGACGGCGTCGGCGGGGAAGAACTCCATCTTGGCGGTGACGGGTTCGCCGGGTGTGAGTTCTTGGCGTTCGGTGCCGCCGGCGTGGTAGCGTAGGTCCATGACGGCGTGGGCGAGGCGTTGGTCTTCGTCGGCGTCGCGGATCTCGGCGAAGAGTTGGCCGCCTTCGGGGCTGTGGGGGGTGGCTTGAACGTGCAAGCGTGCTAACCCGCTGAACCGAAGCTCGTCGTCTTGGTCGCCGAAGGAGAACGTAAGTTGCTCCTGTGCTTGGTTGAAGTCGTCCGCGGCTGCTAAGGTCGCGTCGGGTCCAACGGGAACGAGGTAGGCGCTGTCATCGTCAGGTTCCGCGGTCGTGTCTTCACCTAGTGAGAACGTCGTCCAGGAGATGTCCTTGGGGGGCCAGGTGTCTTCGGTTCGCCAGTCGCCGTTGGAGTCTTGCACGTGCGCGCCGGGGCCCGTGTCGACGTGCGTGTTCTCGCGGAGGTGGTGGTCGAACCATCGGTGGAGCATCTCGGCCCAATCCCATCGTACGTCCACGTCTTCACGGTCGGCACGGTCCGGCCAGTCGTGGCCCCATTGGCCTAGCATGTGTTTGACCTCGAACCCTTCCTCTTCGAGCGTGTTCACGTAGGGATAGGCCATGGTGGCTTCCACGTTCCAGTCTTGGAGGCCGTGGACGAGGAAGATGCTGCCGTTGTAGTTCTCGCGCACGGGCTCGCGCCAGTTCCGAATCTCCCAGTAGTTGGGATCATTGATGGGTTCGCGGTCACCGGTGAGGGTCGTGTAGGGGCCTGCGATGGAACCGTGGAGGACCTCGTCACAGATCTGCTCTTGAGGATGGCCCGCGTCGAGGGCGTCAGGCATGCCGATGCCGGCCCAGTACACGACGCTGTGCATGATGGGTCCGCGGAACTCGCTGGTGCCGTTGCGGAACATCAGCTCGGCCACGTCGGTGAGGCCAACGACGGGGACGATGGTTTTCACGTGGGGATTGCCGAAGCTGGCGGCGATCCAGGGCGTGGTCCCGTCGTAGCTTCCGCCGTAGAGGGCGACGTTCCCGTTGCTCCATTCTTGAGTAGCGACTTCGGTGACGGCTTGGTCGATGTCGCGTTGTTCGTTCTCGCCAAAGAACTCCATGCATCCGCCGCTATCGGCGGTGCCTCGGACGGCCATGCGTGCGTAGGCGAACCCGTCCTCGACGAAGTTGTCGAGGAAGAACTCCTCTTCACGGTCGCTTAAGTCCTCGATCCCGGAGCTGTAGTAGGGCCCGGAGTCCATGATGATGGGAGCCTTGACGTCGTCGGGCGTATCCGGACGCCAGACGGCCATCTCGATCGTGACGCCGTCGTGGGCTTCGAAGTCGAGGCGGTCAAGGATAATATCGTACCCGGCCGTGTCGCGAACGAGGGTGCTGTAGTCCCCGGTTGTGTCCCATTCGACGTCATCGGTGTACCAAGGTAGAGGATCCATCTCGGTTTCTTGAGCGTCGAGGTCCCGGTCGGTGATGCCGATGCATCCTGCCAAGAGGATGAGCGTTGCAGTCATGATCCAGGCCCAACGTGATCCCGTTCGTGCTCCCATGGTGGCCGGGGAGCATCGTTAGGCCTGTTTAAGCGTTGGGCTGCACGGGTTGACCAATTCAGCCATCACCCCCTGCAAGGCGGGAGGGGGGTTAGTACGTTTTAGCCATGTAGATGACCTGATCGGTTTCGCTTTGGCAAGCGACACAGCTACCCGTGGTCTTGTCGACGGGCACGAGCTCGTCACCTTCAACGGTGCGGGGGAACCCAAGAACGGCTTTGTTACCTTCTTCCTCGATGGTTTCAGCGCACGTGTCATCACCGCACCACCACGTGCGTAGCACGCCCATGCTCTCTTTGGCTTCCTCGATGGTTTTCACCGTGAGGAGGTTCTCCTCAAGCAACGCGTCTGCGGCTTGACGCATGCGCGTTTTCAGCGCTTCCAATTGCTCTTCCACCGCGTCCACGAGGTCTGCTTGGGGAATGACGAGCTTGCCTCCGCCAAGCGTTTTCACAGCGTGTTGGCTTTCGATGGTCACATCGTCCTGGCGAGCGTCCCGGGGGACGAGGACGGCGTTGTCGTTCTCCAGGTCTCTGGGACCAATCTCGACGCGAAGCGGGACGCCTTTTTGCTCCAGGTCGTTGTACTTGAAGCCGGCGGTCTCGTCGCGGTCGTCCACGTGGGCACGGAACCCTGCATCGGTGAGGGTCTCTTTGGCGGATGCGCATGCTTCAAGGACGTCTTCGCTAGCTTCGTCGAAGATCACGGGCACGATGACGACTTGCTGGGGCGCGATCTCAGGGGGTAGGCGAAGGCCCTGATCGTCCCCGTGCACGCCCACGATGGCGCCGATCATGCGTTCGCTCATGCCGTACGTGGTTTGGTGCACGTGGTGGAAGTCCCCCTCTTCGTCTTCGTACTCGATCTCGTAGGGTTCTGCGAAGTTCGTTTTGTAATGGTGGACGCTTGCTAGTTGAAGCGCGCGAAGGTCGGGCATGAGGACGTCGGCCCCGATGGTGTAGTGTGCCCCGGCGAACTTGTCCCATTCCGGCCGTTTGCAGAGGACGAAGGGCATGCACAGGGAATCGCTCATCCGTTCCAGGATGTCGAGGTCCTCGATGATTTGAGCTTCCGCGTCCTCGTACGTAGCGTGCGCGGTGTGCGCTTCGAAGAAATGGATCTCTCGGACTCGGATGAAGGAACGGGTTTGTTTGGTCTCGTACCGGAACGTGTTCACGGTTTGGTACGTTTTGAAGGGTAGATCGGTGTGGGAGCGGATCCAGAGCTTGAACAGCGGGTACATCGCGGTCTCGCTCGTGGGCCGCAACAGAAGCGGGATGTCGAACTCTGTCTCGCCACCGTGCGTGACCCAGAAGACCTCCGCGCCGAACCCTTCGATGTGGTCTGCTTCTTTCTGGAACTCGGTTTGGGGGATCAAAAGCGGGAACTCGTACTCGTCGTGGTTGGTTCGTTCCATCTCGTCGTCGATGATATCGTCGATGAGGTTGCGAAGCTTGAGCCCGTAAGGCAACCACGTGTCCATGCCTTTGATGGGGTATCGCTTGTCGATCAAGCCTGCCTCTTCGATGATGGTGTTGTACCAGCCGCTGAAATCCTCGTCCTTTTCCGACATGGGGACCCCTTGAACGGGCGTCCGATGCTGGGACCCCTAAAAAAGGGTGTCCTTCACGAGGCGCTGCCGGAACGCTCAAGGGGAACGGCTTGGGTGAGGGGTCGCGTGGGCCTTGCTGCGCTTCGTGACGTTTTGTCCCCTGAACCGGTGAGCTTGGATGCGATGCGGGGCCATCGCGTCGCTGTGGATGCGAACAATCAGTTGTGGACGTTCGTGACGGCCATGGCGCGCGGGGGTCCCCCAACGGGCCCGGAAGGCCGATCGATCAGTCATCTTTTGGGCATCGTTCACCGGTCTATCTTGTACGCGGAACTGGATCTTGAACCGGTCTGGGTGTTCGATGGTGAGCCGCCAGAGCTAAAGGCGGAGACGATCCAGGCAAGGCGGGAGCGCATCGAGGAAGCACGCAAAGCGGGGGATCGTGTCCAAGGGACGCGCTTGGAGGGTTGGCAGATCGAGGAGGCTAAGGCTGTGCTCTCGGCGCTGGGTGTTGCTTGGGTGGATGCACCGGGCGAGGCGGATGCGCAGTTGGCGGCTTGGGCCGGGCAGGGTCACGTGGATGCTGCCATCACGCAGGATTACGATTGCGCGTTGTTCGGTTCTCCCAGCACGTTCCGGAACGTGACGCGGTCCGGTCGCAGGAGCCCGGAGCATCTTGACCTTGAAGCCGCGTTGGATCGGGAGGATCTTTCGAGGGAGCAGTTGGTGGATGCCGCGATCTTGATCGGGACGGATTACAACGATGGGATCCATGGCGTGGGGCCTGTTACGGCGCTTCGTCTGGTTCGGGAGCATGGGGACCTTTGGGGTGCGTTGGATGCTCGAGGGTGCACGATGCCGCGAGCGGAAGGGGTGCGGTCGTTGTTCCTTGATCATCCGGTGGACGAGGGGGTGCCTCCTCGAGGGAGCGCGCCGGATGGGGAGAAGGTGATGGATCTGTTGGCTCCGCGAGGCGTGGGGGAGGGGCGTGTGGAGCGCGTCGTGAACGCGGTGGGGATCGCGCGTTCGAAGCTTGTCGGCGTGTAGCGTTGGGTTCCTATCTGGGTTGTTGACCTTCGTGCATCGTGGATCG
>PWVY01000214.1 GCA_003561665.1 Thermoplasmata archaeon | reverse complement strand
TGAGCACGTCGAGCATCGAGGATGATGCATCCCAAGACAAGGCCCCGTCCCCTGTCCCGATGGGCGTGGCTGGCGTGGTTGCAGCGCTCGCCCTGGCGGGCCTCGCGTGGGTGAAACGAGCAGCCTGAACGCTCAGGGTCGCCTCGGGGGCGGGGGATCGAAGAGCGGCCTTTGACGAGGCCCGTTACTCTGCGCTCTTCGTTGGCGGCACAAGGAGCACCGGCACGTCCGCAAGGCGCACGAGGCGCTCTGCGACGCTTCCCATGACCAAGCGCTCGATGCCGGAGCGGCCGTGGGTCCCCATCACGATCATGTTGGCTCCGGTCTTGGCGGCGTGCTCGGCGATGCCTTGGGCGATGTCGTCGTGTTGGATGAGGGTCTTCTCGATCTCGACGCCTCTCCCGCGAACCGGTTCGGTGGCTTCTGTGAGCCGCTGTTCGCCGTCCTCGATGAGGCCCTGACGGAACTCCTCTTTCCGATCGGTCCACAGCTTGGATCCAGGGAAGGGGCGGGAGGTGTCAACGACGTACAGGGCCTCCAGGTCGGCGTCGAAGCCCTCGGCCAGGGTCACGGCGTGCTCGATCGCGCGCTGAGCGGTCAAGCTTCCATCGGTCGGGATAAGGATCGAATCGTGCACAACGCATCGAATGCGTGGGCGAACGAAAAAGTGCTAGGGAGCAGTCTCATGCATGAGAGAACGTGCATGGTTTATTGGCCCGTGTGGGCGTTCATCGAAATCATGCCCTCGGGACCGCGAGAACCCAGAATGTTGAGCACCGAGATTTTCGGGAAGCCTGTGCGGCTGAAGTACAGCGAAACCTGGGTCGGTACGTCCCTCTTGGTGGGGCGTTTGATCATGGCGTACATCTTCCTCCAAAGCGGGTTGGAGAAACTGTTCGATCCCACATGGAGCGCGCAAGGGTTCCTCGCGAACGCGGTTCAACCAGGGAATCCGTTCCATGGGTTCTTCACCGGGATGGCCGGCAGCGTCGTCGTGGACCAGCTCGTCGTGTGGGGTCAAATCCTCATCGGTATCGCGCTGCTCTTGGGCTTGTTGACCCGTTTCGCCGCGTTCTGGGGTGCCCTGATGATGATGCTCTTCTGGATGGCCTCGCTTGAAGGTGGACTTACCCAAGGCTTGCCCGTGGAACACGGATGGGTCGTCACGTACCACTTGGTGTACGTTGTCCTGCTCTTCGCCCTGGGCGCCTGGGGCGCCGGGCGCGTGTTGGGCCTTGATCGGAGGATCGAGGATTCCTCGTTCGTAAGGGATAACCCGTGGCTTCGGTACGTGCTTGGATGACGCGCGAGCGGGTTGGTGAAGGCTTGTTCCAGAAGGCTTGACCCGTCCGCGGTGGGCGTATGGTTCGATGTCGTCAGGTGGAGCTCTCGCGGGAGGCGCCTTCCTCGTCGTGCTGGTTACGAGCGCAGGCGCCGGTGTTTACATGCTGGATGCTGCAGACGAGCTCGAAGCTGCCGCGGATGCAGCCCTCAGCGATGCGTTGCGTGGCCTCTCCGTGGGCTGGCTGGAGGTCCATGGGGCGTATGCGACGCCCGAGAATGGGACGGTGCACGTTGTGAACGTGACGGTCCGGTTATCGGGCATGATGGAGGAGGTTGCCCTTCACGATATCGCGGTCGAGAACCCAGACGGAACGACCGGGAATCTTACGCTTGAGGAGGCGATCCGCGACAAGGACGGGAGCCTCGAAGAGGGCATCCTCAACAACGGTGACCTCGCCCGCATCTCGATACCCTTGGACCCAGGCCTGCAGACGCGTGAATCCGTCACGCTGACGCTCCACCATCCTGCTGCGTCTCCCTTAAGCCTTGAGTTGAGCACGCCCAGAACCATGAACGGGAACCTCGTGGAACTCGATACTCACGTCCGCTGAGGGCCCTTATGCTTACAGAGCCCCGGTGACGACCATCACCGGGATCATGAGCAAGACCCCAACTGTGATGCCCACGATCAGCTCCCAGCGGCCGCCCCCGGTGAGGCCTTGTCCGTGGTCAAGAGCCTCCGGGAACATGTCATGCAGCACCAGGTAAATCATGGCTCCCGCGGCGAAACCGAAACCAAACGGCAAGAACTCGCGAACCGACGTGACGAACACGTACGCGATGCCTGCCCCGATGGGTTGAGGGATGCTGGAGAACACGGCCCAGCCGAAGATCCTCCACTTCGAGACGCCGAACGTGCTCAGAGGGATGGCCACGGCTAGTCCCTCAGGGATGTTCTGCACGCTGATCGCGATCGGGATGAAGATGGCAAGCGCCGGCACCAACATGCCCGCCACGACGAAGTCCCCCTGGAGCCCCAGATCCGCGAAAGCGACGCCAAGCGCGATGCCCTCAGGGAAGCTGTGCACCGTGAGAACGCCCACGATGAGCACGAGCTTTCGAACGTCCGCCGCTGCCATCTCACGTGGCTCGAACGCGTACCCCCCGATCAACCGGTCCGCTGCGATGACCAAGGACACCCCCACCACGAGACCTCCCCCCACCTGGAGAAGCGTGCCTTCGGCTAACCCTTCGAAGATGAACCCAAAGATGGAAGCGAACAGCATGATGCCCCCTGCCAGGCCCCAGAGCACAACGGTGACGCGATCGCTGACCTCGTCAAAGAAGAAGAACGGAAGCGTCCCCAGGCCACAGACAAGCGCGGTGAACACGCCCGCTGCGACAACGAGAACGAGGCCTTCAAGGATCATCGTCACCAGGGGTAGCTTGGGTTAGGGAACCGATGCGCGCCTATGGCCTCGTAGAGTGCCCATCATGTGCGGGACCCGCCTGACCTAAGGTGATGCTTTTGCTCCACCCTCGGGTCAGGATCGGTCCTATGACTCTGAAAGCGCTTGTCGCCATGGAGTAGGATCGAAGTAGACCTCATTGTGGGAGATCTTGCCTCCATCGAGGAGCACGATGTCGAGGCCTTCGGTGTGGACGGTTCGTTGAGGGCAAGGGAGTTCGGCTTTCCATTTGAGCGTGAACCCGTCAGGGATCGGGTAAAGAGCCTCCCGCTTCCACGTCATGTTCGGGTTCTTGGCAAGGAGCTTGGCGAAGTACTCGGCAAGGGCTTTTCGCCCGTTGATCCCGTCCGGGTTGGCCGGGTCCTGATAGTAGCAATCCTCTGTGTAGCAACGAACAAGCGGCTTCTCATCCGTGCCGGTCCAGGAGGCGAGCCACTCATCGCAGATGGCTTCGAGCTCATCCTTCTTTTTTGGCATGAAGCTGCATAACGGGGCTCGGTCTTAACGGGTGCCTTTGAACCGAGGAGGGTTCACCCGCCAAGAGGGAACCGGGGAAGGTTCCCCCTCGGTCCGGTGTCTACCGTTCTCCCTGTGGTCGCACGTTCAACGCATCAGCAGTTGGGCTCGCATGGACGACCCTGGTAGTCGTCGTCCTCGTCATCATCGTCGTCAGGTCCCAACACTAATTCATCCGTGGCTACTCCGATCGAGTCCTCGGTTCCCTGCATCTCTATCTCATCATCTGCAACCGCTCCGGGTGCAAGGACGAGGAGGCAGGCGGTGAACGCTACCACGGCCACGTATATGCCTATGGTTTTTTTGTCTTCCATCCGTCATCACCGGTTTTCTACCTCCTATCCGTTTCTACTAAAATCCCGACCCCATGGACGGGCGAGTCAACCGTTGATTGCTTCTATATACGTTATAGATGCTATTTTTGACCTCGTTGGACGTTCAAAGAGCCTGACACAACGTTTTTATGTTTCCATAAATCAATTTAGATGCTTCCCCGAATACTTTTATGATATAATAGTGGACGGTGGGCGGATGGGCGCGGTGGGCTTGGCGCTAATGGAGGAGCCCGCCGAGGGGAACGTCGTGGTCTGGCGTGATGAGGACGGGGTTCCCGTTCTCTCCGGGGACGCCGAGGGTGAGGGCTTGGCTCTCGAATCCTGCGATGTTGACGGTGCCAAGGCTGGTGGCGCAGAGAACTTGCCGTCCGACGAGTTCGCCGGGGTCGTAGTGGTGCCCGGTTTGGGCGCAGGATTGGATCTCTTCCTCGCCGATGTTGATCCAGAGTTTCATCATGTTGGGTTTGCGTGTGGCGGGGAAGGGTTCGGCTCGTGTGACGCGGCCGACTTGGATGCGCACGTCGAAGGGGGTATCGGCCATGGCTTGGGGGAGGGGGTGCGCGTTGTTTGTGCGTTTCGGCTTTGGAAGGATGGTTAGGGGGCGGCCGGGAGCGTCGGTCCTGGGGTCCCAGCCGCCCAGGCGGTGAGAAAACCTGGTTCGCGCCCCTTACGGGGGGCTCACCGTTGCGTGAGCGTTACGGGGGGTTGGCTGGGGATGGGGTTGGCCCCTCTTATCCTTGTTCCTTGGTGTCATGGTGTCGGGGTTGGCGGTGGATGCTGATGTTCTGGGTGAGGTGTCGCCAGTGGACGAGGATCTCGCTTGCTGCGGTCCAGACGCTTAGCGGTTCAGCGTGGATGCTCCAGGTTTCGTCGGCGGTGGCATCGATGGGGGTGTCGTATTCGCCGTGCGGGAACCCGCCGAGGATGAAGGCGACGTGGTCGTGTTCTCCGGCGAGGTAGGGGATGGTGTCTGCGGGTTGGGTGGGTGTCCCGTTCGTGGTGAGTGCGATGGTGTGGTCGGGGTTGATGTTGTCGTGGATGGTGGGTAGGGGTTGGTTGGGGGTGTGTTCGAGGAGGGGTGCTT
>PWVY01000004.1 GCA_003561665.1 Thermoplasmata archaeon | reverse complement strand
GTCAAGGAGCTTCGCGAGAAGGTGGGGCATGCTCGGGACCGTCAACGAACGATGTTGGAGGGAAGGGAGGAGCCTTCAGGATAGTTCAACGCAGCCTAGAGAATCCTTATCGTGCCATTGGTGGAGCCTTGGCTATGCGTTCGGCCTGGGTTCTCGTCGTTTGCGCAGGGTTGTTGATGGTTACCGGTTGCCTTGGTGGAGATGAGGGGCTGGGGGAGGGTTCAAGCGTGCCGGAGGAGGCCATCGAGCCCCAAGAGGAGGGCGATGCGTGGGCGGTTGCGTCGTTCGCGGATGAGGGAGCCGGGGAGACGGTTTGGATGAACGGATCGTTCGCTACGGGGGAGAGTTGTTATCTGTCGGGTTGCGCAACGGGCGCGTATTCGCATCAGTTGGCTTTGGGGGAGAAGCTCCCTGCGGGGGTCCCGGTTCATCTTGAAGCCCAGTTAACGTACGAGACCGGGGAGGGGTTCATCGGGAACCCGATCCTGCTGGGGTTGGACGCGGAGGATGCTTCGGTGTATCGCATGTCTGTTCACCATGAGACCGGTCGGTCGGTTGTGGAGGCCTTGGTGCTTGGGGGGGTCGGTCCTGTCACGTTGCAGGTGGCGAAGAACTTCCCATCAGGGATGGAGCCGGAGGAGACAAGCTACGAGCTTGAGGTTGCCTTGCATGGGGATCGGGAACGTGTGGAACCGGGCGTTCCTGTCGCTTTGGATCTTGATCCCGGGGACCGCATCTCCGCGGAACCTGTGGGGGAGGGTAGCGTTGGTTTCGTGCTTCGAGGCGAGAACGACGAATTCGTCGGCCAGCGGTTCAGCAGTGGAGGGGAAGCAACGGTCTCGGTGCCCGAGGGCGAACCGTCTGGGGAGTACGTTGTGATCCTGCTGGATTCGAGTGATCCTGCTCGTTTGCAGGTGGATGGAGCATCTTCCTCGATGCGGGCCCTTCCGGTCATGATCGACATGGGTCCCTTGCATGAGGTTGGACCCTATGAGACGCTTGAGTTCACGTATGATGTCCAATCGATTCCGCTTGCTGTGGGTGTTTACTATTACGAAACTCACCATGTTGGGGTGGGACTCCAACCTGGCGTGCTGGAACTGTACGCGCCTGAGAACCCGCTGCTTGTGAGCGAATTTGGATGTCAACTTTGTATGAGGGTTGTGCCTCCGGAGCAGGTGCCGGATGATCTTGTCCCCGATCCTGGGCCCTTGATGACGGAGTGGTCCTCGACGGCCCACCCGCACCTTGAGGAAGGGACGTACCGGGTTGTTTACGAGTCCACCGCGGAAGCGGGGTACGGCGTGGGCGCCTTGATGATGACGTACGATCGCCCTTAGGCCCGGGCCTTCCCGTTGAAGATATCCCCGTGGCTGGCTTTCAAGAGGTCCATGTACTCGTCGATGTTGGGGCCGCGGCTTTTGAAGCGTTTGATGACCTCGTCCCAGTTGGGCTGGTATTCGACGCGGTAGCCGCCTCGTGCGTCCTCGTCGGGTTCCGCAGCGATGTCAAGGCCAAGGTCCTTGACGCGGGGGATGACCTGGTCGTACCATTCGTACCGCATCTCGTCGTTCGTCATGGATCGAAGGCCGTAATCGATGATGTCCTGCACGTGCGTGCTTTGCCGGTTCTCGGGCCCGAACCATTCCACCCCGTGAGGCCACAACCGGTCCACGGCGTCTTGGAGCATGCTCTTCGTTTTCTCGCTCCCGTTGGCAAGGCGACGCATCCAGAGGTCCCCGTGGCGGAGGTGGAACTTCTCCTCGATGTCGATCTTCTTCAACGCGCGCCGCCAGGGCCCATACGAGCAGTGCTTGCTGATGTCCCCCAGTTGGACCGCCCCGGCCCGGTCGAAGAACGCGTTCGCAACGGCCAACTCGGCCCAGTTGTGCAGGCGGTAATCGAAGAAGTGCATGTTCTTGAACTCGTGCTTGTCTCGACCGTACACGAGCTGGTCCTTGTCCTCGCCCAAGTCCTCCAAGAGCCGGTACATGATGTTCGCGTGCCCGGCTTCATCCTGCACCACCGCGCTCGCGCTGATGCGCATATCCAACGTGGGCGCCGTGTTCGCGACCGGCTGGTAGCAAAGCACGCTCATCAGCTCCGTGTCCGCTTGCACGAGCATCAAGCGCTTAAGCGCTTTGAGGTACCCCGGGCTCATCTCTTCCACGCTCTCGATGATCTCGCCTCGCGCCACGGCCTCTTTGACCTCGTCATCCGTGCGCTGGGGCGTTGGAAGGTCCTCGGGCATGCAACCCTTCCTAACCCGGCCCCGCTTGAAATACGTTCCCTTGCCCGGTTGCTCTGGGTTTAAGGTTTCGGGATGCGTGCACGGGCAAGCGTTCTTGGCAGAGATCGTTCACATTGACAGGAGACGGAGGACGATTCGATGAAAACTGGACAGCGCTATCCGTTTGAGGTGGACGCTTGCTAAGCATCGCGATATTGGCGACCGCTACTCATTGTGCGTCTAGAGAGCAAGCCGACGGACTCCTGGAGCAGACAAGTCCGATCGAGGAAACAACGCGCGAGGACGGGAGGATTCTCAGCGTCCTCGAACGCATCGACACCAAGCTTTGACCCAACCGCCCGGCACCCTCCGTGTTTTTTCACACGAAAAAGCACGTGCCCAGCCTGGAGAAAGAAGTCCGGCCCTTCTGGACAGTCTCATCCACAAACAGGTCCGATGGGGCTTGTTTAGGCCTTCTAAGGGTCCGTACGTAGAGTTCTACATTGATCGTTGCGTGGTGCCATCGCTCGCCTCAAGCGCGGAATCGCACCTTTTCGCTACCGAAATGAAAGCCTGAGATCCATCGGACCAAGTCGTCACCGGGCAGGGGTCTGTGGGTAAGGTAGGGGGCGTGAAGTAAACCTCTTGGTTACCAGGCAGCCCCATAGCAACCGTCGAGCGCTCCACCTCTCCCGAATCCTCGCGGGCGGCGACGAGAGCGTACCCGCTTCCTACGTTCTCAAACCATGTCACGACGAGACGACCCTCATGGTCTACACCAGCACCCGGCTGTAGAACTGGTGCTCGCTCGCCTACCGTCTCTGCCCACATGCGGGGCGGGGACCAGGCACCGTTAACCTGGTGTGCGACTTTCACGTCTCCAGCGTGGCTGCGCCATGACACATGCAACCCATCTTCGCCCGCCGCGAGCCCCGGCCAATAGCCTCCCTCCGTCTCGCCCTCGATGTTAGAGTACAAGGTGGTGGACGAGAACTCATCACCAACGGCCGCCGAAGCGACGCGGACTTCCCGCGCGCCAATCGCGTACCCGGGATCTCCACCTTCAAGAGCACGATCAGCTCCACCAGGAGCCAAGCCCGCGAAATATGCTACGTGCACGCCCCCGTCATCGTCCACGACCGGAGGGCTTGAGGGACTAAGGAACCCGCGGTCGTCCACGGTCTCGACGTTCCTGTACTCCATGAAGGAGGCCCCCCCGTCGTCGGAAGTCGCGACCCAAATGCTTCCAGTAGAGAGTTGGTAGTATGCAAGGTAGAGCGTACCGTCGTTGGCGGTTGCGATCCACGGTCGATCCAAGAGAGGACCCAATGACGGATGATTCGTCGCCGTGAGCAGGGTGTTCTGATCCCATGACCCTGCCCCATCCCCGCGGGCGACCTGGATGCCGTAGTCTCCAGTGTCGAGCCGTACGAGGGATGCGAAATAGAACGCCCCCGCTGGGCCCGCATGTGGGACGTTATTCACACGCGATTCTTCCCCCGTCGCTTCTGGGGGGAGAGGTGGAGGGTCGAACCGTTCCACGCCGGTGTCTACATCCCAGCGGGCAATCTGATCGGCGAATCCGTCCGTGACATACACCTCACCTGTCGGAGCGACTGCGGCACGAGGCTCGCACCAGTCGCAATCCTCGAGGACGGGCACATGATCTCCGAACACGAACTCTGCACCCGGCATGGGCCCCGGCTCTTCGCCTTCACCTTCTCCGCTGCTCCCGTCTTCCCCCTCTCCCGTGATACATCCAGGGACCAAGCTGACGGCCAAGAGCGCGATTAGCAAGAAGAAGGTGACTGAACGCAAGGCGAACATCAACTTACAACGGGCGCAAAAAAAGCTTGTGGAGGTGAACCGTTCAAGCGACCCAAAGAGCGGTTTCCTGTCCCTGGATTGGTCGGCCGGTCGGGGTGTTCTATTTGCCGGAAAGATGTGAAAACATAATCGCAGCCCGGTGACCTTAAACACGAAAGAGCACGTGCCCGGCCTGGATGGGCAACCAGCACCGTGTCCACTTCCTCCACGAAGACGTGGACGTTCTCGTGGATGAGGACGAATACATCCTCGCCAAAGCCGAACAAGCCGGCCTCGACCTCCCCTACAGCTGCCGCATGGGCACCTGCAGCGTGTGCACCGCGCGCGTTGACGGCGACGTCGACCAAAGCGAAGGCATGATCCTCACCGAGAACGAGAAACAAGAAGGCTACTGCCTTTTGTGCATCGCCAAACCCCGCGGGGACCTCACCGTCGACACCGAAGACGTCCCCTAACTCAAACGCTCACACCCGATACCCGCAACACATCCCGCGCCTCCTCGCTCAACCGATCCACCGTCCACGGCGGATCCCACACCGCGCGAACATCCACACCCCCCACACCCTGAAGAGACCCCACCGCCTCCTCCACATCGCTCATCAACATCCCCATCGCCGGGCACCCCATCGCCGT